>NZ_JBEYUY010000025.1:0-166805 GCF_040643775.1 Streptomyces sp. NPDC047081
CGTGGCGTGGGCCTCGCCCAGCGCGCCGCCGAAGATGCGGAAGTCATGGGCGTAGACGAAGACCGTGCGGCCCTCGACCGTGCCCCAGCCGGTGATGACACCGTCGGTGTGCGGCTTCTTGGCCTCCAGGCCGAAGCCCGTGGCCCGGTGCCGGCGCAGCTGCTCGACCTCCTGGAAGGAGCCGGCGTCCAACAGCAGCTCGATGCGCTCGCGCGCGGTCAGCTTGCCCTTGGCGTGCTGTGCCTCGGTCGCCTTCTCACTCGGGCCGGCCAGCGCCTGCGCACGGATCTCGTGCAGCTCGGCGACTCGCCCGCGTGCGTCCGTCGGCTCACCCGGCGCCTCATCCAAAACGGTCATGTAGCGACCTTACGAAGCACACCAAGGAAAGCGAGCCGTCGACTCCGTACAGTCTCCGGCCCGTTTTCCTGGTACCACTGAACAGAACCTCGGCGGCATGCAGCCTTTCCGACTGCTCAGAGGGCTTCCCCGTTGTCGGGGTCACACAAAGGCGTCACCCGAGGGACACCTCACATTGGTGAGTCGCACATGACACGCCTGGGGTAACCCGGACCGTCAGCCGCCGTCCGACGGCCAGCACCTCGACCGACTCGTCGGCCCGTACGACCCCGCGCACGGGGTGGTCCCAGCAGATCTCGACCGGCTCGCCCGTACGGGTCGGCTCGCTCACGCAGAGGGTAGCGGTACGGCCGTGCCGCCGGACGAGCACGCTCGCGGGCGCCGAGGCGGTGAGCGGACCCGCGCTGCCGGACTGCCAGAAGTTCGCGGCCGTGAGACCGAGCGAGGGCACGCGGACGGCCTGGCAGTCGGCGTCGTTGGCGAGGACCGACAGCCAGTGCCGGTCGGCGGCGCGGGGGACGGTGGTACGGCGGGACGCTCCGGGCAGCAGGACGTAGAGGTACGTGGCGTCGGCCGGGTCGGTGCCGTGGTCGAGCCAGAGGGTCTGCCAGCGCCGGGTGGCCCGCTCGGCCGTACTCGTGGTGTTGATGTCGGACCAGGCGCCGGTGCGGTCCTCGCGCAGGGTGCGCAGGTCGCCGCCGCCCGGGAACAGCCAGCCGCCGTGGCCCTCCAGCTGGGCCCAGCCCGTGCCCCGTACGAACTCCGCCGTGCCGGCCTCGCCGAGGTTCCGGTTGTCGACGACCGTCTCCACCGGGACGCCGTCGGTGCAGGTGATGCCTGCGCCCAGGCAGATCACGGCGTCGCCGGTGCAGAACCAGGACTTGCGGGCTTCCAGGGTCGAGCCGAGGCCCTTGAGGTGCTGGCCGACGGCCGCGTACTCGCCGTCGGTGGTGCCGCCGACCCAGCGGACGTCCGGCTTGGGGGCGCCCCACTCGCCGCCGGCGCGGTCGGGAAGGCGGAGGGTGGAGACCGTCGTACCGGGAAGGCGGTACCAGTCGACCGTCGGCCAGAACCAGTCCGTGTACTGGTCGCTCCGTCCCGCCGGCCACCAGGAGAGCATTCCGGCGCCCGTGTGCCAGCCGCGCGGGTTCTCGCCGTTGCCGCACTCGTAGTACGTGATGCGGTCGCTGCACATCGAGATGTTCGCGGTGAAGCCGGGGCCGCGGTGGACGGCGCGGTCCATGGCCGCGAAGAGGCGGTGACCGAGCGGCTCGGGGGCGACGGGGACGGACGAGTCGGCGACCGCCTTCAGGCGAGCGAGGTCCGCCACCCCGAACTGAGGGGCCGTCAGAATCGGTGTGACGGTGTCCCGTTCGATCCAGCCCTTCATGTACGACTGCCAGCGCGCGCGTTCCTCGGCGCTCGCGCCGCCGGCCAGCAGGGCGATCGCGGCGATGATGCCCTGGCCGTGGAAGTGGTCGCTGCGCATGACGTGGAGGTCGTCGCTCTTGAGGTAACCGCGGCTGATGGCACGGCCGTTGACGCTGTCCATCACCAACCCGTCGTGGATCAGGGGCGCGTAGGCGTGCTCGACGCTGTCGAGGACGATCTGCCGGTTCGGGTCGGTGACCTCCCAGGGCGATCCCGCGAGGAGGGTGAACAGGCGCCCGAGGCCGTCGAGCATGACCTGTCCGTACGTCCCCGAGTAGGCGACCCAGGTGTGCTGGACGAACGAGCCGTCGGCGTAGAGCCCGTCCCCCTGGGTGACGTAGGGGAAGACCGGCGAGAGGGCGTCACGGGCGAGGGCGATCTTCTGCGGGGCCCGTCCGAGGATGCCGCGCAGGGCGACGGAGCGGCACAGGTCGACGCGGTTGGCGCCGGTCGACGTACCGGAGTAGTCGGTGAGCATGGAGTCGGGGACGAAGTGGTCGACCGCGGCGCAGGCGGACTCCCGCTGGGCGTCGGTGAGTTGGCCGTACAGGGCGGCCGTGATGTCCATGAGGAGCCGTGGGCTGCCGATCTGCCATTCCCACCAGTTGCCGTAGCGCGTGGTGGTGGGGTTGTAGACGGTGGCGGCGAGGTGGTCGAGGCCGCGCAGGACGTCCGTGAGGAGCGCCGGGTCGCCGGTGGAGCCGGTGCCCTGCTGGACGTAGGCCTGGGTCATGGTCCACAGGCGGCTGTAGCTCTGGGTGATGCCGGCCGGCGGGTCGTAGGGATAGCCGGGCCAGAGGGAGGTGGGGGTGGGCGTCATGGTGGCCTGGGCGGCGCGGGCGAGTTCGCCGGTGCGGGCCAGACGGGCGGCGTACGGCTCCGTCGTCGGGTCGTAGCCGGTGCCGAGGGCGAGGTCGAGCCAGCGCAGGCGGAGGGCGCCGTAGGGGTCGGGGTCGGCGGCGCGGGCGGTGGGGGCCGTCGCGGCGAGGAGTGCGGCGGCGAGGAGGACTGCTCGGCGGGTGGGTCTCATGAGGGCTCTGCGAGGAGAGTTCATGCCATGGGCATCTACCAGCTCAGAGTAACCGCGCCAACACCCGCCGATGATGTTGAAACTTCCAGGGAATAGGTCTACGGTCGTTCCCGTTGAGTAGTTCAACATTCAACATCACCACATCACTCCGAAGGAGCCTGTGATGGCGACCCCCGACCTGACCGCACTGACCGGCGACTACACGATCGACGCGGCCCACTCCACGATCGGCTTCACCGTCCGCCACGCCATGGTCACGAACGTCAAGGGCAAGTTCCTCGACTTCAGCGGGACGTTGCACCTGGACGGCGGCGACCCGTCCGCGTCGACGGCGTCCATCGACGTCAAGATGGAGAGCATCGACACCGGGTCCGCCGACCGTGACGGCCACCTGAAGAGCGCCGACTTCTTCAAGATCGACGAGTTCCCGACGATGACCTTCCGCTCCACCAAGGCGGAGGCACTCGGCGACGAGGACTACCGGATCACCGGTGACCTGGAGATCCTCGGCACGACCCGGCCGGTCACCATCGACCTGGAGTTCAACGGCGCCGCGAAGGACCCGTTCGGCAACGAGCGCGTGGGCTTCGAGGGCAAGGCGGAGATCAAGCGCTCCGACTGGGGCCTGACCTGGAACGCCGCGCTGGAGACGGGTGGCGTGCTGGTCTCCGACAAGATCAAGCTGAACTTCGACATCTCGGCGATCAAGAACGCGTGACGTCTCGCGACGCGTGAGCGCCCGTCCCCTGAACAGGTGTTCCCTGTATCAGGAGGGCGGGCGCTCGGTCATGTCCGTGAGGGCTTGAGACCCAGGGGGACACATGACCGAGAAGTCAGGACCACAGCGCTATCCACACGCCGACCGCACGCACTGGTACCAGAAACGCTTCCCGGGCGACGCGATGGAGGTCAACGTCGTCGTCCTGCACACCACCGAGGGCCGCACGCTACCCGACTACGACGGCGGCACCATCGCGCCGAACCTCACGGCGGTGCCGGACCTCACCACGCGCAAGCTGAAGTGGTACCAGCACTTCGACATCGACGTCTCCTCGCGTGCGCTGCGGAACCTCTCCGGCGGCGTGGAGACGAACACCCTCAACGTCTGCCAGGCCGAACTGGTCGGCACGTGCTCCCCCGACACCCACAGGAAGTGGACGGCCGCGGGCAAGGCGCACGTCTTCTGGCCCGAGGCCCCCGCGTGGGCCATGCTCGAACTCGCCCGCTTCCTCGCCTGGATGCACGAGGAGCACGATGTTCCGCTGCGCGGTCCGGCGCTGTGGCCGCCGTATCCGACGTCCTTCGGCAGCAGGGCCGGGCAGCGGATGAGCGGGCGCGAGTGGAACGCCTTCAAGGGGGTCTGCGGTCACACGCACGTCCCCGAGAACGACCACGGGGATCCCGGGGCGATCGACTTCAGCGGTCTGCTGAAGTTCGCGCGCGAGGTGCTGGACGACTGAGCCGGGCGAGGGCGGCCGCCAGCCGGGCCGCCCTCCCTCTGGCCGTACGGGCCGTGAGCAGCCCGTGGATCACCTGGTACCGGTCGGTCCGCCCGAGCGCGTCGAAGGCGGCGCCGGCCCGCGGGTCGTGCTCCAGCGCGGCGGCGAGGTCCGGCGGCACGACGGCCTCGGCCTGCGGGGCGTAGGCCGCCGCCCACCGCCCGTCGGCCTGGGCGGCGGCCACCTCGGCGAGCCCCGCGGGCCGCATCCGCCCGTCGACGCTCAGCTCGGCCACCCGCCGCACATTGACCATCGACCAGACGCTGCCCCGCCGCCGCGGGGTGATCTTCTGCAGGTAGTACGACGCGTCAAGTGCCTTGCGCTGCCCGGTGATCCAGCCGTGGCAGAGAGCGACGTCATTCACCTCGTCCCATCCGACGGACACGATCCCGGACCCCTTCTTGGCGACCTTGACCCAGAGGCCGGGGTGCGGGGCGGGGTGGGCGGTGAGCCAGGTGTCGAGGTTGGGGGCGGTGGAGAAGGCCAGGGCTTCCAGCGCGTCGTGAGGGGTCATGAGGAAACCGTAGGAGGGAAGTAGGTCAGTTTCCGTCCTCCATCCCCTGCGCTGTCGGCCATAGACTTGAGCCGCCGGGGAACGGGGGACGAGCGACAGACCGACCGACCCCAGGAGGACCGGATGCTGCGGCACACCCGACTGACCGGAGAGTCGACGGAGTACCTCGCCGCCCGCGAGGAGCTGCGCCTGGCCGAGATCGAGCTGATGCGCCACCGGGAGCAGGTCGCGGCGCAGCGGCGGGCGCTGCCGCCGGGACCGCCGCTGGAGGACTACGTCTTCCTCGAGGGCCCGGCCGATCTGGACGCGGGCGACGCCCCGGTCCGCGAGGTGCGGCTGAGCGAGCTGTTCACCGGTCCCGAACGCCCGCTGATCGTCTACCAGTTCATGTACGGCAAGAAGCAGACCGACCCCTGCCCGATGTGCACGCTGTGGATCGACGGCTTCAACGGCATCGCCCGGCACGTCACTCGCATCGCCGAATTCGTGATCGCGGCCGCCGCCGACCCCGCCACCCTCCGGCAGCACGCGCGCAACCGCGGCTGGGCCGGGCTGCGGCTGTTGAGCTGCGGCGACAGCACGTTCAAGTACGACACGGGCAGCGAGGACGAGGACGGCGAACAGGACTCCACGGTCTCGGTGTTCACCCGGGACGGGGACGGCACGGTCCGCCACTTCTACTCGGCGCACCCGCGGATGGCCGGGGACATCAAGGAGCGCGGCATCGACCTGCTGGCGCCGGTGTGGCATCTGCTGGATCTGACGCCGGGCGGCCGTGGGGACTGGTACCCCGATCTGAATTACTGAGATCAGTCGCCGCCGTAAAGACGCTGCAGGTCCACCAGCACGACTTCGCCGCGGTCCCCGGATGCTCGTAGCTCGTCGGTGAATCCCGCGCCGCTGTAGCAAGCCAGTCGTACGGCCGAGGTGTCGGTGCCCCGGTCGGCCAGAAGCGACTTCGCACGGCGCAGCCTCTCCAGGTGTGCCACACCCATGACTTGGTCCCACTTGGCCTCCCCGAGGGAGAGCAGCACCCCGTTGTCCTGGCCCACGGCGCCTCGTACGACCACGTCGATCTCATGGCTGATGCGCTCGGACTGGTCGGGAACCGTGCCGTACGAAACGTCGATCGGCATGCCTCCGAAGGTCTCCGGTGCCGCGAAATGGGCCACCCACTCACGGCAGATCTGCTCGAAGTGCGGTCCGACGACGCCGGAGAGGAAGCGCGCCCGGGAACTCTCCCAGACCTGTTCGGCCATGCCTCGGTCCAGCAGGGCGAGTCTGGGCCGCGAGATGGCGTGGTCGAATGCGATGAGCGGCTCGCCGACGCGGTACACGCTCCGGTTCCGGCGGAACGCGTCCGCTTCCTTGCGTACGAGGCCGCAGTCCTGCAGGACCGTCAGGGGGTGCGTGATGTCGCTGGTGGGACGCTCCAGGCAGCCGGCGATCCGGCCGGCCGTGGCATTGCCGGACGCCAGAGCCGCGAGAACCGAGTGGTAGAGCGCCCGGTCCCGGAGATCCGACTCATCGGCGAGGAGGTATCGGGCCTCGCGGTAGAGCGGTGATCGGGGCGAGAGGGCGGTGCGGCAGACCCAGGCGTCGAAGTCGTCGAGGTCGGCGGGGGTGTCGTCGCGCACGAACTCCCTGCGATACGCGGGGGTTCCGCCGACCACACTGTGCACGAGCGTCGCGAGCCGTGGGTCGTCGATTCCCCAGAAGGCCGCGGCCTGCCGGAAGTCGAGGGGATGAACCACGAGTTCGAGACCGGCGCGCCCGCGCAGCGGCGAGGTGCCGCTGAGCAGCTTTCCCATGAACGAGAGCGAACTGCCGCACAGCAACAGGCGGGTGCGTGACTGCAAGCGCTCCGGGCGGCGGGGGCCGTAGGCGACCTGGATGATGGAAGGGAGCGAGGGGGTAGCCCTGGCCAGGTACGGGAACTCGTCGATGACGACCGGGAGGGGGCGGTCCTTCCCGAGCGCGAGCAGCGCGTCGACGGCTTGCTCCCAACGATCGAACCGCACGGGTCCGATGCTCCCGGTGTACTGCCCCAACTCCTCGCCGAACCGGCGCAACGACTCGGCCTCTGTCGCTTCGTACGCACAGAAGTAGAACCCTCCGGCGGCCCGGGCGAGCGAGTCCAGGAGGAAGGACTTCCCCTGCCGTCGTCTCCCGGAGACGACGGCCATCGTCGCCTCGGCTCCCTCGTCGGCGGCGAAGGCGGTGAGTTCGCTCCATTCCCAGTCACGGGCGAACATGTCAGCGGGTTTGGCGAGGTGAGGACGAGGGCGGGGCATCGGGCGTCTCCCATGCTCAGGGAAGTGTATTTCCCGGAAGTACGTTTCCTATAACGCCCGGCGATGGAAGACGTCACGATCAACTCAGGTCTCGCCCACAATGGCGGATCAGGCAGCGCCTTGCTGGGCTCCCGTTCGCTCAGGGGCGGTTCACCGGACCCAGGTGTCGGTGAGCGTCTGGACCGCCGAGCCGTCGAGGTCGGTGAGGGTGGTGGCGGTGAAGTCGCGGGCCCACTGTGAGGTCTGGATGCGGAAGGGCGGGTGGGCGGCGGTGAGGGCGTCGATGATCGGGGCGGCGGCCTCGGCCGGGGTCTGGGCGTTGCCGAAGGACTGCTGGGTGCGGGCGATGTAGGCCTGGAGGGCGGGGGCGTAGGGGCCGGCCGCAGCGAGCAGGGCCGGGACGTCCAGGCCGAGGTTGGCGACGAACTCGCTGGCCACCGCGCCCGGTTCGACGACGGTGACGTCGACGCCGACGGTGGCGGCGACCGGGGCGAGGGACTGCATGAAGCCCTCGACGGCGAACTTGGCGGCGCAGTACGCCTCGTTGAAGGGCTGGCCCACGACTCCGCCGACGCTGGTGACGGTGATCACCCGGCCCCGGGCGGCGCGCAGGTGGGGCAAGGCGGCGCGGGTGGCGGCGACCACGCCGAAGAAGTTGACCTCCATGGCGGCGCGGACGTCGTCGAGGCTGCTCTGCTCGATGGTGCCGACCTGGGCGGCGCCGGCGTTGTTGACCAGTGCGTCGAGGCGGCCGTGTTCCGCGACGACCTCGTCCAGGCAGGCGGTGACGCTCTCGGGGTCGGTCACGTCCAGGCGCTTGACCTGGATGCGGTCGGCGACGTCGTTCTCGGCTGCTGCCTTGAGCAGGGCCTCGGCCTTGCGCGTGTCCCGCATGGTCGCGACGGCGGTCCAGCCGGCCTGCGCGGCACCGAGGGCGACGGCCAGGCCGATGCCGGAGGAGGTGCCGGTGATGAGGACTGTCTTCGGGGAGGTCATCGGGGTTCTTTCTGGTCGCGGGTGACTGGCACGGCCGAGGGCTGGAGTGCTCCCCGGTCAGCCACCACGGTAAGCGGCCGGGCACGCCTGGCCCTGAACGGCAAGCGGTGGTCTACTGCATGACATGCGCCTTGCGAAGGATGCGCGGGACACGCTGATCGTGGGTGCGGCCGTCGGAGGGCTCGGGGCGGTGCTTCTCCTCGTCTACGAGCTGGTCTGGCGATTTCCGTGGCAGGTGATGGTGCTCCTCGCCACCGGCACGGTCGTGATCGGGATTCTGCTCGCCGTCGTGTCGCTGGGAGACGTACAGCGCGATGCGGACCGGTGGGAGAGCAGCCGCGTGAGCCTGCTCGCCTGGGCGAGCCTCAACGCAGGGCGTTGCGAGACCGACCCGGCGGCGTCCACATTGCTGGCCGTGGGCCACCGGGACGGCGTCGAGGTGAGCATCAGCTGTTCTTCCCAGGACTGGGATCCCGAGGCGGAGACCAGTTGGCACACGACAGTGCTGGTCCGCCTCCGCGAGGAGCGGTCGCCCGCACGACTGCGGTACCGGGAGCTCCATCGACTGGGCCTGCCGCAGGGCGTGGCGTCGGTGGCGATGGGCGGCCGGGAACTGCGCGTGCGGTACGCGGGCTGGCCGGAGGATTTCGTGGCGCTGAACGCGCGGGTCGACGCGGCTGTTCGCCTGGCGGCAAGCCTGCAGGAGGCATGACGCGGACACTTGGGCTCCGCTGGTCCGGTGGTGTCAAGAAGCGCTCGACACAAGGGAGTTGGGGCGCCACCATAGTGCCCCGCGACGGATGGTCCCGGAGGGCCGCCGAGCAGGGGGTGGGATGTGGGGGAGGAGTTACTGCCGCGCGAGTACCGGATGAGACGGTCCCGGGTGCTCGTGTTCCTCTTGGTGATCTCCGGCGGCACGGTGAGCCTCCTCGGGGGGATGCTGGCCGACGACGTGTCCGCCTCGGTCGTCCTGTCCGTCGCCGTCGTGTGGGTGGCGCTCACGGGGTGGCTCAGCTATGCCGTCCTTCGCTGTTCCACCACGGCGGACCTGAAGGCGATCCATGCGCGCGGCATGATCAGGCGCCGACGACTGGCCTGGGAGGACATCCAGGACATCAGGGCGGAGGCAACGCATGCGGAGCGCCCTTCGCCCGGCGTGGTCGTGTACGTCTACGGCCGGGACGGCCGCAGGGGGATACTGCCGTACGTCGACGATCTGCACGTCGATGTCGAGTGGGAACTCGCCCTGCTGACGACGGCGTGGCAGGAGTTGCGCGGTGCGGACTGGTCGCCCGACCCGGCGGCCGCGGTCCTCATCGGCCGGGGCGAGGCGCGCCGGAAGGCCCTGTGGGCAGGCACGGGCATCACGATACTGGCGCTCATCCCGTTGACGGTGTTGGCGGTGGCATAGGTGGTGCACCCGCTCGTGGCCCTGGGGCTGGTACCTCTGGTCTTCGCGCTGACCGCGATCACCTCGTACCGCAGGCAGCTGAGGAACGGTCCCCAGGCCTAGCCCACGGCGAACTCGCACCACACCACTTTGCCGGGGTTCCGCTCCCCCACCCCCCACTTGTCCGCCAGCAGCGTCACGAGGAGTAGCCCCCTGCCGTGTTCCGAGTCCGGGGACATGTCACCGAAGCGGAGTTCGCCGGGGCCGCTGTCGTGGATCTCGGCTCGGAGGACTCCGTCCGGGTGGAGGGTCAGGTGGAGGCGGAAGCCTCGGCCCGGGGGGACCGCGTGGAGGAGGGCGTTGGTGGTCAGTTCGCTCACGCAGAGGAGTACGTCGTCCGTGCGGTCGTTCAGGGCCCAGTCCGTAAGGGCCTTGCGGGTGAACTCGCGGGCCAGGCGTACCGATCTGCGGTCCCGGCGGTAGAACGCCTCGCGGGTGTGGGGGTGTTGGGATTCCGGGTTCATGCGGCCATTGTCACTGTGTGTGACTACAGTGGGTCAGTGAGTGAAGTCGTAGTTCTGATTACTACGAGTCCACTACGAGGAGTTCGGGTGCGCACGGGGGAAAGGGACTCGCATGCACGTGGCGAAGAGGACCAAGAAGGTCGGTTCGTGGCAGGCGGTCGGGGCGCTGGTCGCCCACTATCGGAGGCAGGCGCGGCTTACGCAGGAGCAGTTCGCGGAGGTGGCCAGGCTGTCGGTGGACACGGTGGGGTCCATCGAGCAGGGGCGGATGGCGCTTCAGCCGGATCGGGCCGAGCAGTTCGACGAACTGCTGGGGACGGGTGGGGCGTTGGCCGTGCTGGTGGCCAGGCTGCCGGTGCGGGAGAAGATCGTGCAGTTCGCACAGGGGCTCGTGGACCACGAGCAGGAAGCGGTCGGGATCCTCGCGTACGAGACTCAGATGGTGCCGGGGTTGCTCCAGACCAAGGCGTACTGCCGGGCTGCGTTCGACTCCCGGTATCCCGCCCTCGGAAGCGACACGGCCGAAGGGTGGGTGAGCGCCCGCATGGAACGGCAGTTGATCTGGCAGCGGGACCGACCCCCCGTAGGCCACTTCATCCTGGAGGAGAGCATCCTGCGCCGACAGGTCGGCGGTCCGGAGGTCATGCGCGAGCAGATCCGCCAGATTCTGGAATACACCGCTCCCGTCCACATGAGCATGCAGATCATGCCCATGGACCGGATGCCGCACGCGGGGCTCGCGGGTCCGATGACGCTGCTGGAGACGCCCACCCACGAGCGTCTCGCCTACCTGGAAGTACAGCGCGCAAGCTTCCTGGTCGACGATCCCGACGAGGTCAGCGACTATCACCACAAGTATGGAATGCTGCGGTCACAGGCGCTCTCTCCCGCCGAGAGCGTGCGCCTCTTGAATGGACTGCTAGGAGAGTCATGAACACCGCAGCACTGGCATGGCGCAAGTCCAGCTACAGCAGCAACGAGGGTGGCAACTGCGTCGAGTTCGCCACCCGCCCCTCCGCCGTCCACATCCGCGACTCCAAGGTCACCGACAGCCCCGTCCTCACCGTCACCCCCGCCACCTGGAACCGCTTCCTCGCGCTCACGCGTCCCGCATCCTGAGCACCGCGCCGCCGAACACCAGCAACCCCACCGCGTAGGCGGCCAGTACGCCCAGCCCGGGCCATGGGCCGATCGGCAGGTGGTTCAAGTCGCGGGTGGCCTGGATGGAGAGGGCCGCCGGCATGGGGGTCCAGCGTTGGAGGCGGTGTTGCCAGGTGGGTGAGTGGATGAGGTCGATCGTCAGCGGGACGATGTAGAGCAGGGCCAGGCCGAGCATGATGCCTCCCGCCGTGTCCCGCAGGAGCGTGGCGAGGGCCAGGCCGAGGACGGCGACCAGGGCCAGGATGAGGATCGAGCCCGTCGTCGCGCGGAGGGTGGGGCCGTGGACGGGGAGGATCAGTTTCGCCGTCCAGAGAGCGGTGGTGATCGCCAGCGCTCCCGTCGCCGCCGTCAGCAGGGCCAGGGCCGCCGCCTTCGCCGCGAGGACACGCCAGCGCTTCGGCATCGCGGTCAGCGTCGTGCGGATCGTGCCCGTGCCGTACTCCGCGCCCATCGAGAGCACGCCGAGGACGAGACAGGTCGCCTGGCCGAGCCAGACTCCCGTGAGGCTCAGCTTGACCGTGTCCTCGTGGCAGGGCTCGGGGGTGCGGCAGATCTGCGTGGTGAGGGAGGAGGCCGCCGCCGCGCCGACGGCCACCGTGAGGACGACCGTCGCGGCCAGGAGCCACCAAGTGCTGGGCAGGGTACGGAGTTTGGTCCACTCCGCGTGCAGGCAGCGGATCACGCGTCCCTCCGGCGCAGACTCCAGGCGGCCAGCAGGAGGGCCGCGGCCGTGTAGGCGGCCAGGACGGCGAAGCCGTTCCAGGGGGTCAAGGGGTAACAGCCGCTCTCCGGGAGGCAGTTGTACTTCACCTGGGGATAGCGCGTCACACCCTGCTGGATCGCGAAGGCCGCCGCCGGGGTCACCCGCAGCAGCCACTGGGCGGCCGGGAGCGGGAAGGCGAAGGAGAGGATCTGCGGGAGGATCACCAGGACGACGACCGTGGCGATCGTGCCCGCGCTGTTGCGCAGGACCACGCCCACGGCCAGGGCCAGGACCGCCACCAGGGAGAGCAGCATCGCGCTGCCGACCACCGCGCGCAGGGCCGGGCTGTCGAGGACGGAGAGTTCGGGGAACTCCGGGGGCTTGAAGCCGTTGCCGCGCAGGGCGTGCTGGGCGATCGTGAAGCCGACCGCGATGGCCGCTAGGCCGGTCACGAAGGTGACGCCGGTGATCACCAACGCCTTCGCCGCCAGCACCTTCAGGCGGGCCGGGGTCGCCGTGAACGTCGTACGGATCAGGCCCCGTTTGTACTCGGCGGTCACGAACAGGGTGCCGAGGGCGACCATGAACAGGACCGCGAAGAAGACGCCCTGGAAGCTCATCTGGACCGTGTCGGGGCCGTCCTGGGCGGGTGCGATGTCGCCGTGGCCGGTGAGGGTGTAGGTGCCGGACGCGGAGACGGTGGTGGTGCCGGCGGGCGGGGCGTTCCCGGGCGCCTGGCCGTCCGGGGCGGCCGGGCCCATGTCCGTGCTGCTCCAGTCGCCGGAGGTGGACGTGCCCTGGAGGGCGAGGTGGTCGAAGGTGCCGGTGGCCTGGCCGCCGGCATAGGTCTCGCTGGTGCCGCCGAAGGCCCGCCGCACGTCCTCGTGGGCCGGGGTGCCCACGAACACGCCGACCTGGACGGTGTGCGGGAGGCCGGGCAGCCGTACGTCCCTGATCTTCGTCCAGGTGCGGCCGTCGGCCGACTCGTAAGCGGTGACGTGGTCGCCGGTCCGCGTCAGGCGGAGCCAGCGGGGGGTGGTCGTGACGTCCGTGTCCGAGGCCGCCGTGTCGTGGGTGTAGTCCCACTGCACGCGGACGCCGTGGGCGGGGGTGGCCAGGACCGCCGCGTACGCGGAGCCGGGGGTGAGGTTCCGCTTCACCAGCAGCCCGGCCTTCGCCCACGGTTCGAGCGTCCTGCCGTCGGCGCTCTTCAGGCCGGTGACGCGGACCGTGACCGTGCCGTCGCCGGTCAGCGGGCGATGGGTGTAGCGGAAGACGTCGACGACCTCCTTGCCCTCGGGGCCGAGGGTGTCGTGGCCGCCGCCGCTGATGCTGGAGCCGTTCGCGCCGAGCAGGCAGATGAGCACGGTGACCACGGCGCCGACGGCCAGGACGAGCGTCCAGGCGCGGACCGTACGGAACTTGGTCCACTCGGCGTGCAGGAGGCGGCCGAAGCCGGCCGTGGCGGGGTGCAGCCGGGAGCGGTACGGGGCGGCGCTGCGGGTCGGTGTCGTCGTCACGGGGCCACCTCGCCGCTGTCCGTGTTCGACGTGGATGTGGACGTGAACTCGACGGCGTTCCTGGTGAGTTCCATGTACGCCTCCTCCAAGGTCGCGCGGTGGGCGCCCACTTCGGTGAAGGCGATGTCCGAGGCGTTGAGCAGCTCCACGATGCGGCGGGCGGGAAGGCCGTCGACGGTGAGGGTGTCGCGGTCGCTCACGGCGACGGTGGCGCCCTCGCGGGCGAGGAGTTCCATCGCCTGTGTACGGGCGTCCGTGCGCAGGCGTACGCGGTCGCCGGAGGCCGCGGCGAGGAGGTCGGCGACGGCGGTGTCGGCGATGAGCCGGCCTCGGCCGATGACCACCAAGTGGTCGGCGGTGTCCTCCAGTTCGCTCATGAGGTGGCTGGAGACGAGGATGGCCCGGCCTTCCGCCGCGAGGTGGCGGAGCAGGCCGCGGATCCACTGGATGCCCTCGGGGTCCAGGCCGTTGACGGGCTCGTCGAGGAGGAGGACCGGGGGGTCGCCGAGCAACGCGGCCGCTATGCCCAGGCGTTGGCGCATGCCGAGGGAGTAGCCGCCGGCCCTGCGGCGGGCGGCGCTGTCCATGCCGACCTGGTCGAGGACCTCGTCCACGCGGCGCCTGGGCAGGCCGTGGGAGTGGGCCAGCCAGCGGAGGTGGTCCCGGCCGCGGCGGGCGGGGTGCAGGGCGGCGGCGTCCAGGAGTGCGCCGACCTCCAGGAGGGGCGTGCGCAGGGCGTGGTAGGGGCGGCCCCCGATGAGTGCCTTGCCCTCGTCCGGGGCGTCCAGGCCCAGGAGGGCCCGCATGGTGGTGGACTTGCCGGCGCCGTTGGGACCGACGAAGCCGGTGACCGTGCCGGGCTCGACCGTGAAGTAGAGGTCGTCGACGGCTAGGGTCCGGCCGAACCGCTTGCGCAGACCGAGCACTTCGATGGTTGCGTCGCTCATGTCGAGGGACGTTAGGGGGCGCGGGGCACGGGTGTCGTCACACCGGGGAGGTCCCTCGCGCGGGGGACGCCGGGTGGGTGGGGGGTGGGGACAATGGCCGGGTGGGCGAGGAGAGATGGGTACCGGCCGGTTCGGCACCGCCGGACTCCGCCGCGGGGGTGCTCGCCGTCGCGGCGGGACAAAGGTGGCGGACGGTCCTGAGGAACAGCGTACGGTCGCCGGTCGGCGTCTCCGCCGGCCTCGCCCTGCTCGCCGTGGGTGAAGGGCTGCTGCGGAGTGGGGATCCCGGGTCCAGTCTGGCCGTCGTGCTGTTGCTCGCTCTGGCCACCACCCTGCCGCTCGTCTTCGTGCTCGGGGGTGAGGCCGGGCGGGACCGTGGGCGGAGTGCGGCCCTCGTCGCCGTCAGCGCGGCCTGTGTGCTGGCGCTCGTGCCGTTCCAGGCGCTCACCGTGGGGGCCGCCGGCGCGCAGCTCGTGTGCGTGTACGTGTCGGCCCGGGCCGGGCGGCCTCTGCTCGCCGGGGTGCTCGTCGTGCCGTATGTCGCCGTCGCCCTGTTCACGGACCACGACGCCACCCGGATCGTCGCCGTGCTGCTCGCCACGCTCGCCTCCGCCGCCGCGGCCACCGGCGTCACCCACCACGTGCGCAGCACCGCCCTCGCCCACAGCGCGACCGAGCAGGCCTTCGCGGACACCCTCCTCGAACACGCCGCCCGGGGTGAACGGGCGCGTATCGCACGGGAGTTGCACGACGTCGTCGCGCATCACATCTCGATGATCGCCGTACAGGCCGAGAACGCCCGGCTGACCACCGCCGGTCTGCCGCCCGACGGCGCCGCCCGTTTCCTGGCCATCGGCGACACCGCGCGCACCGCGCTGACCGAGATGCGCCGGCTGCTCGGCGTGCTGCGCGAGGACGCGGACACCGGCGTGCAGCGCAGGCCGCAGCCGGGGCTCGGGCAGCTCCTGGAGCTGCTGGACGAGGCACGGGACGCGGCCGGTTCGGCGACGCGGTTGATCGTCAGCGGACCGGTCGCCGCGCTGGATCCCGGCGTCGAGGTCACCGCGTACCGGATCGTCCAGGAGGCCCTCACCAACGCGCGCCGGCACGCGCCGGGCGCGGCCGTGGACGTGGAACTCCACTACGGGGACGACGAGTTGGCGGTGCGGGTGCGCGACAACGGGCCCGGCCCGACCGCCCCCGGCGTCCCCGGCCACGGCCTCCTCGGCATGCGCGAACGCGCGGCCACCGTCGGCGGCACCCTGCGCACCGGCCCCGCCCCCGGCGGGGGCTTCCTGGTCGAGGCCCGCCTCCCGGTCCACGCGGAGGCCCTCGCATGACCGCCGCCGGCATCCGCATCGTGGTGGCCGACGACCACGAGATCGTCCGCGTCGGTTACGCCGGACTCCTCGCCACCCAGCCCGACTTCACCGTCGTCGGCACCGCCCGCGACGGCGCCGAGGCCGTGCGGGTCTGCCGCGAGGAAGGGCCGGACGTCGTGCTGATGGACGTACGCATGCCGGTCATGGACGGCATCCAGGCCACCGCGCGGCTCCACACCACCCCCGACGCGCCGCGCGTCCTCGTGCTCACCACCTTCGACCTCGACGAGCACGTGTACGACGCCCTCGCCGCCGGGGCCAGTGGGTTCCTGCTCAAGGACGTGACCGCGGAGCGGCTGTTCGAGGCGGTGCGGGTGGTCGCCGCCGGGGAGGCGCTGCTCGCGCCCGCGATCACCCGGCGGCTGATCGCCGAGTTCGCCCGGATCCGGCCGAAGGCCCCCGCCCGGGGCACGCTCGACGCCCTCACCCCCCGCGAGACGGACGTCCTGCGCCTGCTCGCCCAGGGCCTGTCCAACCCGGAGCTGGCCGAGCGCCTGCACGTCGGCGAGCAGACCGTGAAGACGCACGTCAGCCGCATCCTGTCCAAGCTGGGGCTGCGGGACCGTACACAGGCGGTCGTGATGGCGTACGAGTCCGGGCTCGTCGTACCCCGGACGAGCTGACGCGCCTCAGTTCGCGCAGGCCTTGCGCACCGCGCGCCCGATGCTGTCGAACTGGGCGGCGGTGGGGACGACTTGGGCCCGCCCCTCGCCGTGACCGTTGCGCAGGGTCACGAACAGCAGGGGTGTGCCGCGGGGCGGGAGCGGGCTGTGGCAGGTGCAGACGATGGCGCGGGCGTGCAGGGTCGCCGCCTCGCCGGCCGTCAGCGAGGTGCCGGGGACGGGGCTGACGTACAGGACGAGGTTGCCGTAACCCTCGCTCGTCCCGACGAAGGTGACCGGGGAGGTGGCCGCCGCGCGGAGCGTGATGTCGAAGTCCGAGGTGCCGTCGGGGATGCGGACGTCGGTGATCCGGATGCTGGTGGCGGCGACCGGGTCGGGCGGAGGTGGCGGCGGGCGGGTGGCGACGACGTAGCCGAGGGCGCCGGTGAGGGCGATCGCGCAGGCCGAGGCGGTGACGAGGACGCGGCCTCGGCGGGAGAGCGACAGCCAGCGCTCGCGGAGCAGGGGGCGCTCGGTGTCGAGGATCTCCACGGTGCCGCGGTCGTCACCCTCGGGTGGACTCACCATGCCGAGAGCGTAGGAGGCGTGGGCGGCCGATGGACATCGGACGATCGGCCCCTTTTCGGTCAGCACTCGCCGTACGCCTGCGTGGCACCGGCAGCACCCACCACGCCGCCGCCACCGACAGCACCGCACCTACGGCGATCCCCTCCAGCCGGGTCGGGAGGAGGTGCTGGGCGTCCTGGCCGAAGTAGCCGAGGAGGAGGGAGAGGGCGCAGGTCATGCCGGCCGCCCAGTAGGCGTAGTTGAGGGGGCGCAGCCACAGGGCGACGCCCAGGACGGCGAACATCAGCGCCACGGAGGCGTGCCCGGTGGCGCCGACGGCCGCCACGCCGGTCGCGAGCAGCGTGCCGAGGGTGGCCCCGGCGAGCCGCTGGATCCCCTTCCGCAGTACGTCGGTCCGGCCGCGGTTGCCGCTCGCGGCGACGTACGCGGTGAGGACGACCCAGGGCCAGTGGTCGTCGAAGAGGAGATGGCCGACGGCGAAGGCGGTGGCGAGGCCGACGGCCATCTGGAGGGCCATGCGGGTGCTGGGGCGGGGGTGGAGGCGGGAGCGGCGGCGCGGCTGCTCGGGAGCCGGGTCCGCGCGCCAGGGCCCGTAACGGTCCCCCGCCCCCTGCACCAGCCACACGCACCCGCACGCGACCGCCCCGACCAACGCCGACCAGAACCAGGTCACCAGCCCGCTCTGCGCCTCGCGCGGCAGGGCAGGGCCGGGCACGACGAGCAGGGCGACGAGCGGGAGGGCCAGCAGGGTGCCGGCCTTGGTGGCGGCGGGGCCGTAACGCCGGATCCAGATCGCGAACGCCATCCCCGCGGTGTAGACGGCGGCGCCGAGCACGTAGTGGGAGGCGATCAGCCGCCCGAGGAAGATCGAGGCGCCGGCGGTCACGGGCAGCACGACGAGCGCGGTGAGCCGGCGGCGGGTGTCGGCGGTGCGCTGGGAGGCGGAGAGGGTGAGGGTCAGGGCGACGGCGAGGACGAGCACGTCGGTGTGGAGTCCGACGGCTCCTTCCAGGGCGAGGGCGGCGGCCCAGCAGAGGAGGACAGCGGTCATGGTGAGGGCAGCTTCGTAAGCGTTGCGTATTAGTTTAGAGGCCACTTCCCTGATATTACGGGCGTCGTCGCGATCCAGGTAGTAAGTATTCGCGTAGTAAATGTTCCCGTACGATCTCCCCCATGGACCACCTCCCCGAAGCCGCCCGCCTCCGGCACGCGATCGTCCGCCTCAACCGTCGGCTACGGCACGAACGCGGCGACGGGGCCCTCAGCCCCACCCAGCTCTCGGTCCTCGGCCACCTGCACCGCAACGGCCCGTCCACACCCGGCGAGATCGCGACGGCCGAGCGGCAGCGCCCGCAGTCCCTGACGCGGGTCTTCGCCGAACTGGAGGCGGACGGGCTGATCCTGCGCTCACCGAGCACGACGGACCGGCGCCAGTCGGTACTGTCCCTGACCGAGGAGGCCCGCCGGGCACTGGCACGGGACATGGCGGAACGGGACGCCTGGCTGGCCGGCGCGCTCACCCTGCTCGGCCCGACGGAGCAGGGGGTCCTGCGACTGGCGGCCGACATCATGGAACGGCTGGCGGACGCCGACGTACCGCGGGAAGGCGACTGAGCGCCTCAGAAGCCTCCGCCGAAGTCCCCGCCGCCTCCTCCGAAGTCCCCGCCCCCGCCGAAGTTTCCTCCCCCGCCGTCCCCGAAACCGCCGCCGAAGTCGTCCGTGTCGAAGTCCGCGCCGGACACGTCGCCGCCCTGGTAGCCGCCGCCGAAGTCGCCGTAGCCAGTGCCGTAGTCGGCCGCATAGGCCGGGGCGGACATCATGCTGCCCAGGAGGGTGCCGACCAGGAGGCCGGGGAGGAGGCCCCCGCCGAAGTAGCCGCCGGCCCAGGGGCCGTAGGCCGGGCCCGCGTCCCAGTACGGGCGGCGGCCGGCGTCCGTGTCGACCTCGCGGACGACCGGGTCGCGGCCGTCGGCGAGGCGGGTCGCGTCGGCCGCGCAGACCGGGACCTCGCGCGGGGCGCCGCCCGGCGGTGTCCAGGTGGCGTCGGCGACGGAGGGGCCGTGCCGGGGGTCGAAGAAGCAGGGCGGACGGCGTTCGGGCAGCGCGCGGCCCTCGCGGCGGGCGGCCAGCTGGGCGAGGGAGAAACGGCCGTCCTCCAGGGACTGGGTGACGGCCCGGACGTCCTCCGGTTTGGTCGCGGACGCCATGTACGACTTCGCCTGTTCGTAGGCGTCCAGCGCGCGTTCGTAGTCCGCGCGCATGGCGTCGTCGGCGCCCGCCTCCGCGGGGTGGAAGTCGAGCCGGTCCAGTTCCTCGCCGAAGGCCGTGATGTCCTCGTCGACCACGACCCTCAACCGCTCCAGGGCCGCTCGCTGCTCCTCCGCGTGCCGGCGTCGGTTGCGCCGCACCAGCGTGTACGCGCCGGCGCCGCCCGCCACGAGCACCGCGCCCACGGCGATCAGCGCGGTGGTCGAGACGC
The DNA here is from genome assembly GCF_040643775.1 of Streptomyces sp. NPDC047081. Classification (NCBI taxonomy): domain Bacteria; kingdom Bacillati; phylum Actinomycetota; class Actinomycetes; order Kitasatosporales; family Streptomycetaceae; genus Streptomyces; species Streptomyces sp. NPDC047081. The sequence goes on from NZ_JBEYUY010000025.1 coordinate 19,418, forward strand.
CGTTGTCGCCGGACGAGGAGCCCCAGCTCGACGGGGCCGAGCCGCCCATGTTGGTGACCGCGCTGTCGGTGAAGTCGGTCAGCTGGGTGTCGGCGTTCCGCTCGCCCTGGACGCTGGTGACCAGGTTCTGGACGGCGGTGCGGGGCAGGACCGCCGAGTCGGCGCGCGCGTCGAAGCGGTCGCCGAGGCGGATCGCGTAGAGGCCCGTGATCCCGGTGGCCGTGCGCAGGTTCTGGAAGAGGTTCGCGGTCGGATAGCCGGCCGGGAGGACCGCGATGAACAGGGGCTTGTCCGCATCCTTGATCTTCTTGGCCAGGGCGTCCGCGTCACCGGCCGACAGCTGGGCCGAGGCCGCCGGGTCGACGTACACCGGACTCTTGCGCAGGGCCTCGGCGATCGTCGAGACGCTGGTGGCGGCCTCGGCGCGGGGTGCGGTCAGGGCCAGGAGCGCGAGCGCCAGGGCCAGCAGCAGTCCTGGGAGGCTTCGGGTCCGTACGACGGCCTTCATGTATCGAAGCTACCCGAAGCCTCCCAAAACTGGGCATCCAGGCAGGTCAGGCAGCCTGCCACGCTTCCAGGAGCCGCTGGACGGCCGCTCCGTACCGTCCGGTGAGCGAGAGGTGGTCCGCGTCGGCGAAGGGCTTGGCGTTGGCCTCTGTGATGTTCTCCCCCACCTTCCGCTGGACGATCAGCCGTGCCTTGGTGACGAGTGCGCGGCCCGCCTCGTCCGCCCCGGCCTTCTCCGCGGCTCCGGCCGCCACCGCGAGCGCCTTCAGCGTCGCCGTGCCGCCCTCCGGCACCTTGGCCAGCGTGGTCAGGCCCCAGCCGTACGGGAACTGCGGGTCGTATGCCGTGTCGCCGACGTTGATCGGCAGCTGGGCCTCCGACTTGGGCCAGGTGACGGGGAGTTGGCCGGTGAAGGGCCGCTTGCCGTAGAGGACGTCGGCGACGCCGTCGCCCTCGGTGCCGGGCAGCCAGGACGCCACCAGCGCGTCGATGTCGCCGAGCCGGTCGCCGATGAGCTGCGGCCGCCCGGAGACGATCAGCACCGCGCACTTCATGGCCGCGCACACCTTGTCGACGGCCGCCTTGTCGGCGGCGGAGAGCTGGAGGTCGTGCCCGTTGCCGACGTCTCCGACGCCCTCGGCGTACGGGGTCTCGCCGACGACGACCACGCCGACGTCGTAGCCGGCCGTGGGCGCGGAGGCGTCCTTGGAGTAGGTGACGTCCCCGTCCTTGCGCATCCCGGCGAGGATGGTCGTGCCCTGGGTGTGGGTGCCGGACGCGCCCTGCCAGGTGACGGTCCAGCCGCCGGTCTGGTTGCCGAGGTCGTCGGCATTGGACCCGGCGACGTACACCTTCTGGCCCTTCTTCAGCGGCAGCACGCTCCCGCTGTTCTTCAGCAGCACCTGTGACTCGGCGGCGGCCTGCCGGGCGACGGCCCGGTGCGCCGCGGAACCGATCGCCGGGGCGCCGCTGGTGTCGGCGTACGGCTTCTCGAAGAGGCCGAGCCGGAACTTCTGCGTGAGGATGCGGGACACGGCGTCGTCGATCCGCTTCTCGTCGACGCGTCCCGCCTTCACCTCGTCGACGAGCGTCGCGGTGAAGTCCTTGTAGGAGTACGGCACCATCATCATGTCGACGCCCGCGTTGACCGAGGTGTCCACATGGGCCTTGTAGTCGCCGGGGAGTTGGTCGATGGCGTTCCAGTCGCTGATCACGAACCCGTCGAAGCCCATACGGCCCTTGAGCACGCCGTTGATCATGTCGGCGCGGGCGTGCATCTTCACCGGGCCCTGTCCGTCGCCGAGGATGTCGAGCGAGGAGTAGGACGGCATGACCGTCCCGATGCCGCGGTCGACGGCGGTCTGGTACGGCGCCAGGTGGACCGCCTCCAGCTGCTGGCGGGTGACCTTGGTGACGCCCTGGTCGATCGTGTACGTGCCGGTCGTGGAGGAGCCGTACTCGGTGCCGCCGTCGCCGACGAAGTGCTTGGCGGTGGCGAGGACCTTGTCGTCGTCCTTCAAGTCCCTTCCGTCGGCCCGCCCTTGGAGGCCCTGGATGATGGTCTCCATGTCCTTGACCAGGGCCGGGTCCTCGCCGAAGGACTCGTAGGAGCGGCCCCAGCGTTCGTCGCGGGTCACGCAGAGGCAGGGGGCGAAGTCCCAGGGGACTCCGGTGGCGCGGACCTCACTGGCCGTCACCGCGCCTGTCTGCTGGGCGAGTTGGGGGTCGCGGGTGGCGCCGATGCCGATGTTGTGCGGCATGATCGTGGCGCCGACCAGGTTGTTGTGGCCGTGGACGGCGTCGACGCCGTAGATCAGCGGGATCTGGAACCGCGTCGCCTGCGCCCGGAGCTGGAAGCCGTCGATCATCTTCGCCCAGGCCTCGGCGGTGTTGGGCGTGGGCGTGGAGCCGCCGCCGGAGAGGAGCGAGCCGAGGTCGTAGGCCGTGACGTCGGCTCCGTCGCCGACCGCGCCGCGCTCGGCCTGGGTCATCTGGCCGGCCTTCTCCGTCAGGGACATCCGGGAGAGGAGATCGGCGACGCGCTTCTTCACGGGCAACTTGGCGTCCAGATACGGCAGTCCGTGCGCGTCGACGACGACCTGGGGTGTCTCGGCGGGGGCCTTGGCGCCGGTGACCGTGAGCTTGAGCGGGATCGTCTCGGCGGCTTCGGCGGACTTGTCGCGCAGGGTCGGCACCTGGATCGTCCGTGCGGCGCCGGAGGCCGTGCCCGCCGGGAAGGTGAGGGTGCCGGAGACCGGGGTGTAGTCCTTGCCGGGGTCGGCGGTCCCGGTCGTGGCCGTCTCGTACGTCACGGTCACCGGGTCGTCGAGCGGGGCCGAGCCGGTCGTGGCGACGGTGACCTTGACGGTGGCCGTGCCGCCTTCCTTGACCGGGTAGACGGCGGAGTCGGTGGTGACGGAGGCCCGGAGCGCCTGGTCGGCCTTGCCGTACAACTCGACGTCATCCATGGCGAACCGGCCGTGCACGCCGACCGGGAGCGTGACGGCGTACCCCCACATCTGAGTGAGGCCGAGGACGTGGTCGATGCCGCCGACGGGCTGGTAGTCGGTGCGGTAGGCGAAGTCGGTGAAGGGGATCTCGATCTGCTTCCAGCCCGTGAAGTCGTCGGTGAAGGAGGTCGTCCAGAGCTCGGAGGCCTCGCCGTTCGCGCCGCCGTCCTTGATCTCGAAGGCGGTCTTCTTGCCGTTGTTCTGGCCGTCCCACCAGAAGCGGATGCCCTTGTGGGCGGACCAGTCGTGGGCGGGCTCGGTCGCGGCGAAGTCGTGGGTGAAGCCGCCGTAGCCGCTGATGTCGTAGGTGCCGGTGAGGACCTTCTCGCCCTCGGGGGCGTCGGGGCGGACGGTCAGCTGGAGTGCGGGCGGGTCGTCGCTGTCGCTCCCCCAGGTGAAGATGCCCTCGGCGGGCTGGGAGGCGAAGGGGACCTCGCCCTCGAAGCGGTCTACGGGGGTGGGGGCCGGGTCGTCGGCGGCGTGCGCCGAGGACAGCGGCAGCGCGGCGGCCAGGAGGGCCGCGGTGACGAGCAGAGCGGTTCTTGGCACAGACCATCTTTCCCTTGGCATGGACCATCCCTCGACTCTCTGGTTCACTCAGGACTTAGATCACGCCGTGAGTTAACTAACGGCCCACAGACCCGTCAAGACGCCACGTCAGACATTTCGGGAAGGGCGACAACAGCATGAGGAGAACCCCCCGCACGGTCCGGCTGCTGCTGGCCGGACTCCTCTCCACCGCCGGCCTCACCGCGGCCGCGACCCCTGCGCACGCGGCCGGCGAGCAGGTCACGGCCTGGCTCACCACCACCGACGACTCCGCCGGACGCCATGTCACACGCGGCCTCCAGGCACAGACACCGTTCGCCTTCCAGTCCGGGACCGGGGGCGGCGGCGAGAACATCACCGTCGACGAGAACACCCGCTACCAGACCTTCACCGGCGGCGGTGCCTCCTTCACGGACACCGCGGCCTGGCTGATGAACAGCAGCGGGGCGCTGTCGCAGGCGACCCGGGACGCGACCATGCGCAAGCTGTTCTCGCCGACGGACGGGATCGGGCTGTCGTTCCTGCGCAATCCGATGGGCGCCTCGGACCTGGCGCGGTTCGGGTACACGTACGACGACGTGCCGGCCGGGCAGACGGACCCGAACCTGAACAGCTTCTCCATCGCGCACGACCTCGCGGATGTCGTGCCGCTCACCAAGCAGGCCCTCCAGCTCAACCCCTCTCTGACTGTCATGGCCTCGCCATGGACGGCACCGGCATGGATGAAGGACAGCGGCTCGCTCAACGGCGGCTGGCTGAAGGCGGAGGACTACGGGGCGTACGCCTCGTACTTCGTGAAGTACCTCCAGGCGTACCGGGACCAGGGCGTCAACGTCTCCTACGTGACCCCGCAGAACGAGCCCACCTGCTGCTCCGGCTATCCCTCGATGAGCTGGAACGCGAGCGGGCTCCAGTACTTCCTGAAGAGCGAGCTGCTGCCGAAGCTCCAGTCGGCGGGCCTGTCCACCAAGGTCCTCGCCCACGACTGGAACTGGGACGTCTACGACTCCTACGCGGCCGCTTCCGTCGACGACGCGGCGATCCGCAACCACCCCAACTTCGGCGGGATCGCCTGGCACGGGTACGGCGGTGACGTCGGCAAGCAGACGTCCGTGCACAACCAGTACCCGTCGCTGGACGCGTTCGGCACCGAGCACTCGGGCGGGACGTGGATCGCCAACCAGCAGCGCGAGGACATGCTCAACATCGTGGACTACACCAGGAATTGGGCGAAGTCGGTCACCAAGTGGTCGCTGGCCGTGGACCAGAACATGGGCCCGCACAACGGGGGTTGCGGCACCTGCACCGGGCTGATCACCGTGCACAACGGAGACGGTGCGAGCGGGACCGTCGACTACACGGTCGAGTACTACACGATGGGCCACCTGACGAAGTTCGTACGGCCGGGAGCGCAGCGGATCGCCTCGACGGCCTCCTCCGCCGTGCCGAACGTGGCATGGCGCAACCCGGACGGCTCGAAGGCGCTGATCGCCTACAACGACGGCTCCGCCGCGAAGACGGTGACCATCAACTGGGGCTCCCAGCACGCGACTTACTCCCTGCCCGGCAAGACGTCGGCGACCTTCACCTGGTCGGGGGCGCAGTCCGGCGGGGGCGGCCAGTCGGGTGCCTTCGTGGGTCTGGCCGGCAAGTGCCTTGACGTGGCGGGCGGTTCGAGCGCGAACGGTACGGCGGTGCAGCTCTACGACTGCAACGGCTCGGCCGCGCAGCAGTGGACGGTCCAGGCGGACGGTTCCGTCCAGGCGCTCGGCAAGTGCCTCGACGTGACGTCCGCGTCGACGGCCGACGGGGCGAAGGTGCAGTTGTACGACTGCAATGGGACCGGTGCACAACGGTGGTCGTACAACGCCTCGACGGGTGATGTCGTGAATACGGCGGCGAACAAGTGCCTCGACGTCACCGACAACTCCTCGGCGAACGGGGCACGGGCCCAGATCTGGTCGTGCACGGGAGCAGCCAACCAGAAGTGGCGGCTGCAGTAGGGCGGGCCGTGTCCCGCCGTTGAGGGGGGCGGGGCATGAGACGTACGGGAGTCACGGCGGTGGGGGTGGCGGTGGGGGGACTGCTGCTCGGCGGGTGCAGTCCGGCCGAACTGCCGCTCGCCGCCGTGTCGTTGGACGAGGACGGGAAGCCCGTGGCGATCGTCCGGCCCTGCGGGGACGACCGGATCGGTCCGCTGCACCTGTTCAGCGGTGCCGGGGACGCGGGCGCGGACCCGGGCACCTCGTGGTTCCAGACGACCGATGCCCGCGTCGGCAGGACGTCCTTCCCCCTCTTCTCCCCTCCCGGCTCGCTCGGGGTCAGGACGTACGGTCCCCAGCGGCTGTCGACCGGGGCCAGCTACTACCTGGACATCTCCGGCGGCCGGGGCTGGGACGCGTACAACGTCTCGCTCACCTTCACCTCCGAGGACCTGGCCGGCCTCCAGCCCGGCCAGGTCTGGGCCGACGGCCGGGCGATGAGCCGGGACGGCTTCGACGACCTCGTGAGTGACAAGTGCTGAGGCGGGTGGCGGTGGCCCTGGTGGGGGTCGTCGCCGGTGCGCTGCTGCTCAGCGGGTGTGGGGCCGTCGATCTGCCGTTGGCTGCGGTGCGGCTGGACGGCTCGGGGGCGCCGGAGGCGTTGCTGCGGCCGTGTGGGGACGATCTGATCCAGGGGCTGTCGCTCTCCGGGGCGCCGGACGGCGACGACCGGAACCTGTCCGGCTGGGAGGTGCCCGGCAAGCGGCACGGCGCCGACGCCGGGTTCCCGCTGTTCTCGCCGCCGGCCGCCTGGCACGCCAAGGCGGCCGGCAAGCAGCGGCTGGTGTCGTCGTACACCTATGTGCTCGCCTTCGGGAAGGCCGAGGACAACTACGACTACACCGGGGTCGTGACGTTCACGGCCAGGGATCTGGCGAGGCTGAAGCCCGGCCAGGTCTGGGCCGACGACCGGGCCATGAGCCTCGGCGAGTTCGAGAAGCTCGCCGAGGACTCGTGCTGAACCGCCCCTGGAACGGGCGGAGTTACTGCGCGGGCTCCACCCCGGCCCGCAGCAGGCCGTACGTGTACGCGTCCTCCAGCGCCTGCCAGGACGCGGCGATGACGTTGTCCGCCACGCCCACCGTGGACCACTCGCCCGAGCCGTCGGACGTGGAGATCAGCACGCGGGTCGTGGACTGCGTGCCGTGGACGCCTTCGAGGATGCGGACCTTGTAGTCGACCAGGTCGAGCTTGGCGAGCTGGGGGTAGATCTTCTCCAGGGCGACGCGCAGGGCGCGGTCGAGCGCGTTGACCGGCCCGTTGCCCTCGGCGGTGGCGACGATGCGCTCGCCCTTGGCGTAGAGCTTGACCGTGGCCTCGTTGGCGTGGGTGCCGTCGGGGCGGTCCTCGACGATGGCCCGCCAGGACTCGACCTGGAAGTACTTCAGGGGCTTGCCCTCGACCTCGCCGCGGAGGAGGAGTTCGAAGCTCGCGTCCGCCGCCTCGTACGTGTAGCCCTTGAGCTCGCGCTCCTTGACCCGCTCGACCACCCGGCCGACCAGCTCGCGGTCGCCGCCGAGGTCGACGCCGAGTTCCTTGCCCTTGAGCTCGACGGAGGCGCGGCCGGCCATGTCGGACACGAGCATCCGCATGGTGTTGCCGACCTGCTCGGGGTCGATGTGCTGGTACAGGTCGGGGTCGACCTTGATCGCGGAGGCGTGCAGGCCGGCCTTGTGGGCGAAGGCGGAGACGCCGACGTACGGCTGGTGCGTGGACGGCGTGAGGTTCACGACCTCGGCGATGGCGTGCGAGATACGGGTCATCTCGCGCAGCGCGCCCTCGGGCAGGACCTTCTTGCCGTACTTGAGCTCCAGGGCGGCGACGACCGGGAAGAGGTTGGCGTTGCCGACGCGCTCGCCGTAGCCGTTGGCCGTGCACTGGACGTGGGTGGCGCCCGCGTCGACGGCGGCGAGGGTGTTGGCGACCGCGCAGCCGGTGTCGTCCTGGGTGTGGATGCCGAGCCGGGCGCCGGTGTCGGCGAGCACGGTCGACACGACGGCCTGGACCTGCGCGGGCAGCATCCCGCCGTTGGTGTCGCAGAGGATCACGACGGAGGCGCCGGCCTCGGAGGCGGCCCGTACGACGGCCTTCGCGTACTCCGGGTTGGCGCGGTAGCCGTCGAAGAAGTGCTCGCAGTCGACGAAGACGCGGCGGCCCTGCTCGCGCAGGTAGGAGACGGTGTCGCGGACCATCTCCAGGTTCTCCTCCAGCGTGGTGCGCAGGGCGAGTTCGACGTGCCGGTCGTGGGACTTGGCGACCAGCGTGATCACCTCGGCGCCCGAGTCCAGGAGCGCCTTGACCTGCGGGTCCTCGCTCGCCTTGGCGTTCGCGCGGCGGGTGGCGCCGAAGGCGACGAGCTGGGCGTGCTTGAAGTCGATCTCCTGCCGGGCGCGGGCGAAGAACTCGGTGTCCCGCGGGTTGGCGCCGGGCCAGCCGCCCTCGATGAAGCCCACGCCGAAGTCGTCCAGGTGCCGTGCGATCGCGAGCTTGTCGGCGACGGTGAGGTTGATGCCCTCACGCTGCGCGCCGTCGCGCAGGGTGGTGTCGAAGACGTGGAACGAATCGTCGAGCTCGCTGGTTTCGGTCATGGTGTCAAGGCTCCTGTGTTGGATCTCGGTCTGTACCGGAATGACCGGCTCCACCGTCCTCCAATGATCCCTCGCGCGTTGCCTCCGGCTGCAGGTGGGCCAGAAAAGCGAAAAACCTCTCGCGGGTGCGAGAGGTCTGCGCGCGGGTCGAGGACGACGGTGTCCGCCCGTACCTGGTCGTACGTGGCGGTCACTGCGGACCGGCGCGCCTGCTGCCAATAATCATGGCGAACGAGAGCACGGGGGCAGTCTGGCACAACCCGCCCCCGCGCGAACCCTCGTCTCAGAATGCGAACCCCGGGCGAAGCCTCGGCGGACCCTCTGGGGGTTCAGCGGATGGCGCGGTCAGTTGTGTCCCGTCGGACGAGACACGAAGATGTCGGCGACCCCGTTCGTGTCGCCCGGGACGAGGTTCGTGGCCGTGGCGGAGAACGCGGCGCGGGCGTCGGCGCTCAGGGACACGGCGTCGGCGGGGCCGTCGGACTGGGTGCCGTCGGCCGCGAGGCTGATCCGTTCGACGGCGCCGGTGCGCAGGTCTTTCAGGAAGACGTCGGCCACGCCGTTGGTGTCGCCCGGGACCAGGTTGTCGGCGGACGAGACGAAGGCGACCCGGCTGCCGTCGGCGGTCAGGCTGACGCCGCTGCTCGGCCCGTCGGACTGGGTGCCGTCGGCGGCGGTGCTCACCCGCCGCGTGGTCTTGAGCTGCCGGTCGAAGACGAAGGTGTCGCCGGTCTTGTTGGTGTCGTCGGGCACCAGGTTGTTCACGTTCGAGGAGAAGGCGACATAGCGGGCGTCGGCGCTGATGGACGGCCCCCAGGAACTGTTCTTGTAGACGAACCGGGTGGGGATGCTGACCTGCTCGGTGGTGCCGGTGGCCCGGTCCCGGACGTACACGTTGGTGGCGTGGGTCCACTCGTGCGCCGGGTCCAGCTGGGCGGCGGTGGTGAAGGCGACGTAGCGGCCGTCGGCGCTCAGCGAGGTCAGGAACGAGTCGCTGTCGCCGAGGGTGCCGTCGGTGGCGTAGGCGACCAGCTCGTCCTTGCCGGTCTTCCGGTCGTGCACGATCACGTCGTCGCGGCCGTTGGTGTCGCCCGGTGCCGCGTCCGGGGCGGCGGTGCTGTAGGCGACGTAACGGCCGTTCGCGCTGATGGTGGGCTCGTAGTTGAGCGCGAAGGTCGGTGTCGTGACGGCGTGGCCGTGGCTGATGCGCTGGGTGCGATGGGTTCTGCGGTCGACGAGGTAGATGTCGTCGAGGCCGTTGTCGTCGTCGCGGGCCAGGGCGGCCTTGGTGGCGAGGACGACGTAGCGGCCGTCGGCGCTGAGCCGCGGGTCCTGGGCCGGGCCCGTGGCGACGCGCTCGGTGCGGGCGGTGCGCAGGTCCTTGACGAAGACGTCGGCCACGCCGTTCCGGTCGCCCTTGACAAGGTTGTCGGCGGACGAGACGAAGGTGACATAACGGCCGTCGGCGCTGATCGCGGGTGTGGAGGAGGCGCCGTCCGCCTGGTGTCCGCCGCTGCCGGTGCTCGCCCGGGAGGTCCGGGGCGGTGCGGCATCGGTGTGGGCGGCGGCCGGGGCAGCGGTCGCCGAGAGCGCGGCCACCAGGGCGACGGCGCTCAACATGGCTGTGCGTCGCGTGAGTTGCATGGAAGTCCCCCTGTCAGTGCGTACGGCGGACGAAGCCGTCGTAATGACCATTGGTGTCGCCCTCGACGAGCTGGGCGGAGTAACTGCCCAGCCCGATGCGCCGCGCGCCCGTGCTCACCGAGTACACCGCCACCGACTCGTCCGTGACGGGGCCGCCCGCGGCGGACTCGCTGACCAGGCGGGTGGAGCCGGTGCGCAGATCGCGGAGGTAGACGTTGGCCGGCCCGAACCGCCCGTCCGCCAGCGAGGGTTCGGCCTCGTACGCCAGGTACCGTCCGTCGGGGCTGAGCCTCGGGTAGCCGGGCAGCCGCTCACCGGCGGACCCGGGGTCGACGCGCCGGGTCACGTCGGTGCGCAGGTCGCGGACGTAGAGGTGGGCCTGGCCGTCGGGGGTCTCGCCCGGGACCAGGTCGTCGCCCCAGTACTGGAAGGCGATGGTCCGGCCGTCCGCGGAGAGCGAGCCCGTGTCCGCGGCATGGTCCGCCGGGGTGCCGTCCGCCTTGACGTTGACGCGTTCCTCGGTGCCGGTGCGGCGGTCGTGCACCCAGCTGGCACCGTTGGCGCTGCGCGGCACGAGCTGGGTGTACGAGACGTAGCGGCCGTCGGCGCTCATGCCCTGCAGCAGCGCCGGGTTGGTCAGGCGGTCCCGGTTGCTGACGCGCTGGACGGTGCCGGTGCGGCGGTCGAGGACGTACACCGCGCCGAAGAGGTCGCCGGGGTTCTGCTCCATGCGGTCGGCCTTGGCGTTGAAGGCGATGAAGCGGGCGTTCGGCGACATGACCGCGGCGGCCGTGAAGGCGGAGCCGCCGTCGAGGGCGACGCTGATCCGTCTGGTCCTGCCGGTGCGGCGGTCGTGCAGGTAGATGTCCTGGGCCGCTTCGTTGGTGGGCGGGTTGTCCCAGTGGACGAGGTTGTCGGCGTTGGAGCTGAACAGCACGTACCGTCCGTCGGCGCTGATGCCCCGCACGTCCGACTCGCCGCCGACGGCCTGGGTGCCGTCCGAGGCGACGCTGACCCGCTCGACGGTCCCCTTGCGCAGGTCGCGCACGAAGACGTCGGAGCTTCCGTTGGTGTCGCCCGGTACGAGGTTGGACGCGTACGCGGTGAAGGCCGCGAACCGCCCGTCCGCGCTGAACTCGGGCCCGTACGCGTTCTCGTTCCCCTGCTCCCCCGTGGCCGACAACGTGACCCGCTCGGTCCGCCCCGGCTGCGGCGCGGGTGAGGCCGACGCCGCCGTCAGCGCGACGACCGCCCCCGCGACCGCCACGACGGACACCCCACGCATGGCTCTGAACACGATTCCCCCTGAATTCCCCGTTGACGCTCGTCCCCCGGCCCCGCGCCGAGGGCTCCTTCGAGACAAGCGCACCGCTCGACACAGGGCAATCCCCCGAATTGAGTACAACCCGGGCGCGTGGTCAGACGTCCGCGAGGAGGCTGTCGTCCAGGAACTCCCGTACGTGGCCGAGAACTTGCGCCCGGTCCGTGCCGCGCAGCCCGACCGCCACATGGATGGAGAAGCCGTCGAGCAGGGCCCGCAGCCGGGTCGCGAAGCGGTCCGGGTCGACCGGCCGGAACTCGCCCCGGGACACCCCCTCCGCGACCAGCGCCACCAGGTCCCGGTGCCAGACGCCCTCGATCGCGGCCTGTCGCTCGCGCGCGGCCGATTCGACGGCAGCGCTCTGCGAGCGGTTCCAGACCTCCAGCCACAGGGTCCAGTGCGGGTCGCGGTGCCCGTCGGGGACGTACAGGTCGACGTACGCATCGAGCCGTTCACGCGCCGTGCCCGCCCGCGCCAGCAGCCGTCCCCGCTCGGCGCCGAGCCGGCCCTCGCTCCACTCCAGGGTGCGCAGCAGCAGCTCGTCCTTGGAGCGGAAGTAGTAGAGCAGGTGCCCGCTGCTCATCCCGACCTCGCGGCCGAGCGCCGCCATGGTGAGCTTCTCCAGCCCGCGCTCGGCGATCATGCCCATGGCGGCGGCGAGGACGTCCTCGCGGGGCGGCGCGTTCCTGCGCGCACCGGCCATCCGTCTGCTCCTAGATCCTGGGCTGCTGTTGCGTGATGCAGTGGATGCCCCCACCGCCGGAGAAGATCGTACGGGCGTCCACCAGCGTCACCGTCCGCTCGGGGAACAGCCGGCGGAAGATGCCGGCCGCGATCTCGTCGCGCGGGTCGTCGAAGGCGCACAGTACGACGCCGGCGTTGCAGAGGTAGTGGTTGATGTAGGAGTAGTCGGCCCAGTGACCGTCGGCCTCCAGCGCGGTGGGAGCCGGGACCTCGACGACCTCCAGTTTCCGGCCGCGGGCGTCGGTCTGGGCCTTCAGCAGGCCGATGATCTCCCGGGTCACCTCGTGGTCGGGGTGCGCGGGGTCGGGCTGGGAGTGCGCCACCACCACGCCCGGTCGGGCGAAGGCCGCGACGATGTCGACGTGGCCCCGGGTGCCGTACGTGCCGTAGTCGCCGGTCAGGCCGCGCGGAAGCCAGATCGCCTTGCGGGTGCCGAGCCTCGCGTGGATCTCCCGCTCCACCTCCTCGCGGCTCCACCCGGGGTTGCGCTCGGGCCCGAGCTGGACCGTCTCCGTCAGCAGGACGGTCCCCTCGCCATCGACGTGGATCGCGCCGCCCTCGTTGACCAGCGGGCTGCTCAGCACCGGCACCCCGGCCAGGTCGGCGACCTGGCGGGCGATCTTGGAGTCGTGCTCCCAGCGGGCCCAGTCCTGGGCGCCCCAGCCGTTGAACACCCAGTCCACGGCGGCCAGTTCACGCCCGTCGGTGACGAAGGTCGGGCCGATGTCCCGCATCCACGCGTCGTCGAGCTCCCGCTCCACGAGCTCGACGTCCGGGCCGAGCAACTCGCGCGCGGACTCGGCCTGTCCGGGCCCGTGCACCATCGTCACCGGCTCGAAGCGGCGCACCGCGCGGGCCACGGACGCCCAGGCGACGCGGGCGGCGGCCAGCTCCTCGCCGTCGGTGAAGGTCGGGTTCGGGCCCGGCCACGCCATCCAGGTGCGCTCGTGCGGGGCCCACTCGGCGGGCATTCGGTAGGTCATCGGGGGTCCTAGAGGAAATAGAGGCGGTTGAGGGAGACGGAGTCGGCGGGCTCGGAGTGCAGCGGCTCTCCGTCGAGGGTGACCAGGCCGGTGCGCTGGTCCACATCCACCGCTCCGGTACGGGAGTTGAGCCGCAGGTCGGCGGGGCCGATACCGCGAGTGCCGCGGACGGCGACCCTGCGGCGCCGGGTCGGCATGGTGTCGTTGCCCTGGTCGAGGGCGGCCCGTGCGACGAAGGCGGCGGAGAGCTCGGCGGGCGTGGCGCCGTGCGCGCCGAACTGCGGGCCCAGCACGAGGGGTTCGCAGGTGTCGGTGGCCGCGTTCGGGTCGCCGACCACGCCGTACGCCGGGAACCCGGCCTTGAGGACGAGCTGCGGTTTGGCGCCGAAGTACTCCGGCAGCCACAGCACGATGTCGGCGAGCTTGCCGACCTCGATCGAGCCGACCTCGTGCGAAAGCCCGTGCGCGATGGCCGGGTTGATGGTCAGCTTGGCCATGTAGCGCAGGACGCGCTCGTTGTCGTGGTCGTCCGGTGCGCCGAACTCGGCCTTCATCTTCCCGGCCATGGCGAAGGTACGGCGGACCGTCTCGCCCGCCCGGCCCATGCCCTGCGCGTCGGACGAGGTGATGCCGATGGCGCCCAGGTCGTGCAGCACGTCCTCGGCGCCCATGGTCCCGGCGCGGATGCGGTCGCGGGCCATGGCGGCGTCGCCGGGCAGGTCGGTCTTGAGGTCGTGGACGGAGACGATCATGCCGTAGTGCTCGGCGACGGCGTCTCGCCCGAAGGGCAGGGTCGGGTTGGTGGAGGAGCCGATGACGTTCGCGACTCCGGCCATCTTCAGCACGTTCGGGACGTGCCCGCCGCCGCAGCCCTCGATGTGGAAGGCGTGGATGGTCCGCCCCTCCAGCACGCGGAGGGTGTCCTCGACGGACAGGCACTCGTTCAACCCGTCGCTGTGCAGGGCGACTTGGACGTCGTGCTCCTCGGCAACCCGGAGAGCCGTGTCCAACGCCCGCGTGTGGGCGCCCATGTCCTCGTGCACCTTGAACCCGGACGCCCCGCCCTCGGCCAGTGCCTCGATCAGCGGGGCCTCGTGCGAGGACGAACCCCGGCCCAGGAAGCCGATGTTGACCGGCCAGGCGTCGAAGGCGTTGAAGGCGTGGCGCAGCGCCCAGGGCGAGTTGACGCCGACGCCCCACACCGGGCCGAACTCCTGCCCGATGACCGTGGTGACGCCGGAGGCCAGCGAGGCCTCCATGATCCGCGGGGACAGCAGGTGGACGTGGGTGTCGACGGCCCCGGCGGTGGCGATGAGCCCCTCGCCGGACACGATCGAGGTACCGGTGCCGACCACGACGTCGACGCCGTCGAGGGTGTCCGGGTTCCCGGCCCGTCCGATCGAGCAGATCCGTCCCTCACGGATCCCGATCGACACCTTCCGGATCCCCTGCACGGCGTCGATGACGACGACATTGCTGATCACGACGTCACAGGTCTCCCGCACGGCGGCGGCCTTGAGGTGCAGCCCGTCGCGCGCGGTCTTCCCGAACCCGGCCAGGAACTCGTCGCCGTACACCTGCGAGTCGGACTCGACGCGCACGACCAGCCCCGAGTCGCCGAGGCGGATACGGTCGCCGGCGCGGGGGCCGTGGGTGGCCGCGTACTCGTACGGGCTGAGCCGGCGGGCTTCGGCGGGGTGGCCTCCGGGGCGGCTCATCGCGGGTCTCCTTCCGTCACGACGCCCAGATATCCGCAGGCGGCGGCCCTGCGCAGCGCCTCTTCGCGCGCTCCCGGCGCGTCCAGCGCCCCGTCGACGAGCCCGGCGAACCCGACCGCGATCCGCTCGCCGCCGATCGGCACCAGCCCGACCTCGGCGCTCTCCCCCGGCCCGAAGCGCACGGACGACCCGGCGGGCACGGCGAGCCGCATCCCGTAGGCCGCCTCCCTTGCGAAGTCCAGGCGCGGGTTGGCCTCGAAGAAGTGGAAGTGGGAGGTGACGGAGACGGGCACGGTCGCGGTGTTGGTGACCGTGATCCGTACGGCCGCCTCCGGCTCGGCGTGCCCGGGTCCCGGCAGCAGGGCGCCGGGAGCGTCCGCGCCCAGCCCGCCCCCGATGGGGTCGGAGACGACCGCGAGCCGTGAACCGTCGTCGAAGACGGCCTCGACATGCACCTCGGTGACGACGTCCGCGACGCCGGGCAGCACGTCGGCGGGCCCGAGCACGGAGCGGGCGGCCTCGACGGCCTCCGCGAGCCGCTTCCCGTCCCGGGCGGCCTCGCACACGGTGTCCGCGATCAGCGCGGTGGCCTCCGGCACGTTGAGCCGAAGGCCCCGAGCCCTTCTGGCCCGGGCCAGCTCGGCGGCCCCGAAGAGCAGCAGCCGGTCGCGTTCCGTGGGGGTCAGTCTCATCCCGTATCCCTCCTTTAGAACAACACTCTAATCAATGAATCCGCGATCCGAAAAGCTTGACGCAGCTGCTTCTCTGGTTCAGATTTCAAAACGAACGTCACTTTGAACGTCACTCTAAGAAGGAGGAGCCCAGCCATGCCGATAGAACAGCGCGGGGTCGACACCGTCCCCGACGAGGAACGCGTCAGCGGGCCGCGCGACCTGGTGTCGATCCTGCTCGGCTCCAACCTCTGCTTCGGGGTGATCGTCTTCGGCTGGCTGCCGCCGTCGTTCGGCCTCGGCCGGTGGTCGTCGGTCAGCTCGATCGTCGTCGGCACGCTGGCGGGCACGGCGCTGACGGCGCCCCTGGCCCTGATCTCCCTGCGCACCGCGACGAACCTCTCGACCTCCTCCGGCGCCCAGTTCGGCGTGCGCGGCCGGCTGGTCGGCTCGCTGGTCGGCCTGCTGCTGGCCCTCGGCTACACGGCGCTGACGGTGTGGATCGGCGGGGATGTGATGGTGGGGGTGCTGGGCCGGCTGTTCGGTGTACGGGCCAGTGATATGTCATACGGCACTGTGTACGGCCTTCTCGCCGCGGCGACCGTCGCCGGCGCGGTCTACGGCTACCGCGTCCTCCTCGCCATGTCCCGGATCCTGGCGATCGGCATGACGGCCCTGCTCGCCCTGGGCGTGATCGCGTACGCCCCGCACTTCACGACCGCCGAACTCCCGGGAACCGGCGGCTACTTGCTGGGCGGCTACTGGCCGACGTGGCTGCTCGCGACGGTCGCCGCGGGCCTGTCGGGCCCCATCGCCTTCATCACCCTCCTGGGCGACTACACCCGCTACATCTCCCCGGCCCGCCACAGCTCGCGGCGCGTCCTGCACGCGACATGGCTCGGCCTGACCGCAGGCCTGCTGATCCCCCAGCTCTTCGGCACCTTCACGGCGTACGCGGCCCACGCGGCCCTCGACTACGCGGGCCCGCTGGTGTCCGCGTCCCCCAGCTGGTACCTGGTCCCGCTCCTCCTGGCGGCCTCGGCGGGCTCGGTCGGAAACGCGGGTCTCATGCTCTACTCGATGGGCCTCGACCTGGACGCGATCCTGCCCCGCGCCTCCCGGGCCCGGGCCACCTGCGCGGTCGCGGTGGTCGCGACGATCTGCGTCTTCGCGGGCCACTACACCTGGGACGCCCAGTCGGCGATGACATCCTTCGTCCTGCTGCTGACGGCGATCGGCACGCCCTGGGCGGTCATCACCCTCATCGGCTTCGCCCGCTGCCGGGGCGTGTACGACGCGGACGCCCTCCAGGTCTTCAACCGCCGCGCGCGGGGCGGGATCTACTGGTACCGGGGCGGCTGGAACATCGTGGCGACGGCGTCCTGGGCGATCGGCGCGGGCACGGGCCTGCTGGCGGTGTCGCTGCCGTCGTACGAGGGGCCGCTGCTGTCGCTGACGGGCGGGGTGGACTGCAGTTTCCTGCTGTCGGGGGCGGTCGGGGGCGCCGTGTATCTCGTGCTCGCCCGGCACCGGGGGGCTCAGCCGAGGGTCGCCTCGTCCACGTCGGAGAGCCAGCGCGCCTCGGCCGGGTCGTAGCGGACCGGGCCGTGGGTGAAGCGCGTCAGGTCGAGGGCGCGCAGGTCACGGTAGGCCGCGTCGTCGAGGTGCGGGCCGAGGATGATGCGGACTCCCGTCTCCGGGTCCTGCAGGAGGACGGTGGCCGGCTCTTCCCGCGGCGCCGCCTCGGGTCCGCGCCGCAGCACCTTTCGGACGGCGCTCCTCAGCCCGCGGTGCGCGTCCTCCCCGGCCTTGCCGCCGAGCGCGCTCAGGAACGCCTGCAACGGCAGGACGATCAGCACCGCCCAGGCGAGCTGCTCGATGGGGCGCCGGGTGGGCAGGGCGCGGGCGCGGACCCGGAAGCCCAGCGAGCCGAGCGCCTCGACGAGCGGGGTCTCGTGGCCCGCGGGTGCGGTCTCGTCGACGAAGAGGTCGACGGTGGGGAGGGGAGTGCCGGGGACACGGTCGTTCACGGGGCTGCTCCTGGTCGGTCCGGCTGGGTGAGGTCCTCGATGCGGTTCCCCTCGGCCACTCGGTCGACCGTGGTCAGCCAGACCTCGTGATCACGCGACACGAGCGCGCGGGCGCGGCCGTCGGGGCCGAAGGCCACCGCGCGTGCCTTCCAGCCGTTCCGGTAACGGCGGGAGCACACCACCTCGTCGGTGCCGGTCTCCCGCACGGTGACCCACTCCTCGGTGGCCACGGCGAGCCGGGTGCCGTCGCTGTCGTAGGCGACGTCCAGGAAGAAGACGGCGCCGACCCGTGCCACCTCGGCGCCCTCTCCCTCGGGGCCCCAGAGCCGGACCGTGCCGTCGCTGTGGCCCGTCACGAAGGCGGTGTTGTGCGGGTGCAGCGCCACCCGGATGACGTCGGTCCCGCAGCTCCGGTCGGCCAGCATCCGGCCGGTGGCCGCGTCCCAGACGCGCACCCGCAGCTCACGCGCGGGGATGCGGATTCCCTCCGCGGCCCGCACCCATCTCAGGCCCAGGTCGATGGGGGCGTCCACGGTGGCGAACATCGTGCCGTCCCGGGAGGCGACGGCGAGGGCGACCTCGGTCTCCTGCCCGACCAGATCGTGGGGCTGGCCCCGGGAGACCCGCCAGTGGTGGGCGCTCGGGGCCTTGGTGAAAACCAGGGCGCTGAGGCCCTCCCGGCCGAGGGCGACACAGCTGCCCGGCGCGTCCATCGGCCATTGCCCGAGCGGGGACCTGGTGTCCACGTCCCACGTCCGCACCGTCGGTTTCGCGTAGGTCACGAGCTGACGGCCGCCGGGGGCGAGCGCCGTCACCAGCGGCGTCTCGTCGTCGCGCACGAGCTTCCCGAGCCGCTCCAGGGTGGTGCCGTGCCGGATCACCCGCCACGCACCGGCGTCGGTGACGTCCGAGACCACGGCCTTCCGGCCCGCGCAGCCGATGACGAACCGTGCGCCGTCCGGGCTGAACGCGAAGTTCAGGGGACGGCCCGGGAGACGGATGGGCGCGTCGCGGTCCGGCGACTCGCTCCCGCGCGCCGTGGACGAGTTGGAGGAGGCCTTCGGGACGAAGGGACCGGCAGGCGCGACCCGGTCCGGAACCACAGGAGGCGTCCACTCCGAAATCACCCGCGTGACAGCGGCCCGCTCCACCACGGGAGAACCGGAAGCGAGGCCGGACCCACGCCCCACGGGGAACACCGACGGCGCCCCGTCCGCAGCGACCGACGGGTCTTCCCGTGGCGCCCTGTCCCCAGCGACCGACGACCCCTCCCGCGACGCCTCGTCCGCAGCAACCGACGAGGCTTCCCGCAGCGCCTCCTCCACGGCAACCGACGACCCCACCGGCGGCACCCCCTCCACCCCGACCGAGTGCTCGACCAGCGGCGGCCCCTCCACAGCGGCCGCATGCTCGACCGGTGGCGGTTCCTCAGGCATGCTCGGCCCGGTCGCGAGCCGGTTTCTCGCCTCCGTCACCAGGCCGTCCGGGTCCGGGTTCTCCGGGAGCAGCGCGGCCAGTTCGTCGCCGGTGGCGACTACCGCCTCCCACTCCCCGGCGGCGTGCAGGGCGCGGGCCTCGGCGCGCAGGGCGGCGGCCGCTGCTCGGCGTCGTACCTCGGCGAGGCGGGCGGGGGCGTCGCGGAAGCCGGGGTCGGCGGTGGCCACCGCCTCCAGGTGTTCCACGGCCTCGGACCACCGCTGCTGCTCGGCCGCGGCGAGGCCCGCCTCGTACAGGGCGTGCAGCCGACGCAGCCGCAGAGCCTCGTCGTACTTGGCGCGCGCGTACGGATGCCCGGGGTCGCGGACCGTCACCTCGCGGAAGATCTCCACGGCCCGCTGCCAGCGCTCCCGGCGCAGGGCGGCGAGCCCCTCCACGTACAGGTCCTCCACCTCGGCCGCGGCCGGGACGGGCGCGCCGGTCGTGGCGAGGTCGAAGAGCCGGCCGTCCAGCGAGCGCATGAACAGCACCGGCGTACCCCACTCCAGCGTCCCGCGCCGGGCGAGGCGGATCGTCTGCCGGGCCTCCGTCACGGCCTCGTCGACCGGCCGACGGTGTGCGAGGGACTCGTAGAAGGTACGGCTGAACTCGACGGCGGCGTCGTTCGAGATCGGGTACTGCATGGCGACGGCCGCCGGCAGGCCCCTGCGCATCAGCGCGCCCGCCACACTGGAGAAGGGGTCGTGGTCGGCCGAACGGCCCGTCTCGCAGGCGTTGAGCACGACCAGCCGCAGCGAGGTCTGGCGCGACAGGAGCATGACGAGCCCGTCCGCGCCCAGGTGATACGTACCGCCGTCGTCGTCGGCGAGCGCGAGGGTGCCCTCCTGCCCGGCCGCGTCGAATCCGCCGTGCCCGATGAAGTGGAAGGCGTGCCAGTGCCGGTCGCGCAGCGCGGCACTCAGGTCGCGCCAGGTCGGCCCCTCCGTCCACGTCACGTCGATCAGTCCCTGCCGGCGCAGTCCGGACAGGGCCCGGTCCAGCCACTCCTGTTCCGCCCGCACCGCGAGCGGCTCCCGGTCGTCGGGGAGCGCGGCCATGCACAGCACCCGCAGCGGCGGTTCCACCGGCAAAGGCCGCTCGGGCATGCCGACTTCGGGTCGGCGCACCAGCGGCGTGGTCTGGCAGAGGTAGCCGTCCTCGTCGAAGAGGAACTCCCAGGGCAGCCGGGCGAGTTCGGTCGGACGTACGCGCAGCACGATGCGCAGGGGCCGGTCCTCGCGGACGGCGCGGTGGCGGGCGGCGGTGAGCAGGGGCCGGCCCTTGCCGCCCAGCAGGAAGTCGAAGAGGCGGCGGCCCAGTTCGCGTACCGGCCGTTCGTCGTCGGTGGCGGTGCGCCGCAGCCGGGCGGCGGAGCTGAGGACGGCGTGCGGGACGGTGGTGTCCAGGGCGCGCAGTTCGCCCGGCGTCAGCGGGAAGGGCCTGACCTCGGACGCCTCGTCGCCGTCGGATCCGCGCAGAGTGACCTCGTAGCTGCGCGGGCGGCCCGGATCACGGTCGTCCCCGCTCCCCGTGCCGATCTCCACATGGAAGTCCAGCGTCTCCAAGGCCGTCTTCTCCCCGCCCTTCCGCCCGGCCTCCCACCATGCCATGCCGAGGCCCGCCCCGGGGTTGGGACGGGCCTCTCTTCATCGACTTCGCGCTTCGGGTGTCAGCCCAGGGGGTGCATCCACCCGTGCTTGTCCTCGGCCGTGCCCCGCTGGATGTTCAGCAAGGCGTCCCGCAGCTTCAGGGTGACCTCGCCCGGTTCCCCGGACGTCTGCCGCCACTCCGCGCCCGTCCGCTTCACCGTGCCGACCGGCGTGATGACCGCCGCCGTACCGCAGGCGAAGACCTCGGTCAGCGAGCCGTTCTCGGAGTCGCGCTGCCACTGGTCGACCGAGATGCGGCCCTCCTCGGCCTCGTAGCCGAGGTCACGGGCGACCTGGAGGAGCGAGTCGCGGGTGACGCCCTCCAGGATGGAGCCGGTCAGGGTCGGCGTGACGATCTTGTTGCCGTACACGAAGTACAGGTTCATGCCGCCGAGTTCCTCGACCCACTTGCGCTCGACCGCGTCGAGGTAGCAGACCTGCGCGCAGCCCTCGGCGGCGGCCTCGGCCTGGGCGAGCAGGGAGGCGGCGTAGTTGCCGCCGGTCTTGGCGTCGCCCATGCCGCCCGGCACCGCGCGGACGTGGTCCTCGGAGACCCAGATGGAGACCGGCTTGACGCCGCCGGGGAAGTACGCGCCGGCGGGGGACGCGATGACCAGGAAGAGGTACTCGTTGGCCGGCTTGACGCCCAGGCCGACCTCGGTCGCGATCATGAACGGGCGCAGGTACAGCGACTCCTCGCCGCCGTGCGCCGGGACCCAGGCCTCGTCCTGCTTCACCAGCGCGTCGCAGGCCTCGATGAAGGTCTCGACGGGCAGCTCGGGCATGCCGAGGCGGCGGGCGGAGGACTGGAAGCGCAGGGCGTTGCGGTCCGGGCGGAAGGTGGCGACGGAGCCGTCGGGCTGGCGGTAGGCCTTGAGGCCCTCGAAGATCTCCTGCGCGTAGTGCAGGACCATGGTGGCCGGGTCGAGGGAGATCGGCGCGTACGGGACGAGCTGGCCGTCGTGCCAGCCGCGGCCCTCGGTCCACTTGATGACGACCATGTGGTCGGTGAAGTGGCGGCCGAACCCGGGGTTCGCCAGGATCGCGTCGCGTTCCGCGTCGGAAAGTGGCGAGGCCGAGGGCTTGAGCTCGATCGTGGGCGTCGTCATGAGTGGTTGTCCTTCACCGGTTGTGTAGTGACGGGGCCGCGCTCACGCCCTTTTACTGTCAGTGACCAGTGCTAGGACGTCCGAGCATTCCCTCATTCCACGGCTCCGCGTTCGATTATCGCGCGCGGGGTGCCATGGAAGAAAACGGCGTGAATGCGACCCGGGGATGATGGTGGCACCCGGCGGGGACACAGGGGAAGCCGCCGGGTGCGGATGCGACCCGGCGGCTTCGAAGAGTTTCGAGGAGCGGCGGGGTCAGCCGGCTACTCGTACGGCCAGCGCGTCGCCGATCTCCGAGGTGGAGCGGGCGGGCTTGCCCTGGCGGTCGGTGAGGTCGGCGGTGACGGCCTCCTCGACGCGAGCGGCCTCGGCGTCGTAGCCGAGGTGGCGCAGGAGCAGGGCGACGGACAGGACGGTGGCGGTGGGGTCGGCCTTGCCCTGACCGGCGATGTCGGGCGCGGAACCGTGGACCGGCTCGAACATCGAGGGGAACTCGCGGGAGGGGTTGATGTTCCCGCTCGCCGCGACGCCGATGCCGCCGGAGACGGCCGCGGCGAGGTCGGTGATGATGTCGCCGAAGAGGTTGTCGGTGACGATCACGTCGAAGCGGCCGGGGTCGGTGACCAGGTAGATGGTCGCGGCGTCGACGTGGATGTAGTCGGTGGTGACCTCGGGGAACTCCGCGGCCACCTTGTTGAAGATGTTCGTCCACAGGTGACCGGCGAAGGTCAGCACGTTGTTCTTGTGGACGAGCGTGAGCTTCTTGCGCGGGCGGGCCTGCGCGCGGGCGAAGGCGTCCCGCACGACACGCTCGACACCGAAGGCCGTGTTCACGGAGACCTCGGTGGCGACCTCGTGCTCGGTGCCCTTGCGGATGGTGCCGCCGTTGCCGGTGTACGGGCCCTCGGTGCCCTCGCGGACCACGACGAAGTCGATCTGCGGCTCACCGGCGAGCGGGGTCGCAACCCCCGGGAGCAGCTTGCTCGGCCGCAGGTTGACGTGGTGGTCGAAGGCGAAGCGGAGCTTGAGCAGGAAGCCGCGCTCCAGGACGCCGGAAGGGACGCTCGGGTCGCCGATCGCGCCCAGCAGGATCGCGTCGTGCTGCTTGAGCGAGTCGAGGTCGGCGTCGGTGAGGGTCTCACCGGTGGCGTGGTAGCGCTTGGCCCCGAAGTCGTACTCCTGGGTCTCCAGCTTCACATCCTGCGGAAGGACGGCGGAGAGGACCTTGAGACCTTCGGCCACGACCTCCTGGCCGATGCCGTCACCGGGGATCACTGCGAGATTGATGCTGCGAGACATGTCGGCACCCTACTCCTCGTCCCATGGGATGACATGCGCTGTCCGCGATACGGACGACCCGGCGGCCGTCGGCGTCAACAAGTCGCCACGCGTTCACCCCTACGTATGGCGGGCGTTGGGATTCGCTGGGAACTTCCCTTCCATGGACATACCCGACTTCGGCATTCCCCCGCAGCTCGCGCGCCGGATGAGCATGGCCGAGCAGCACGAGTACCTGCGTACGAAGCTGATGCGGCGCCGCACGCTGGTGACGGCGGGCGCGGTGGCGGCGGGCGGACTGCTGGCGGGCTGCGGCGGCAGTGGTACGGGCGCACGAAGCACCGCCGGCCCGTCGCCCGCGACCTCGAAGGTGCACGGCTCGGCCGTCTCCCCCTTCGGCCGCCACCTCGCCTTCGGTGCCGACCCCAAGACCCAGATGCGGGTGTCCTGGCAGGTGCCGCTCGCGGTGAAGAAGCCGTACGTGCGGATCGGCCTGAAGCCCGACGACCTGAGCCGCAAGGCCGAGGCGGAGATCCGCGACCTGCACACCCCGGGCGTCAGCGGCGTACGCCTGGCCCTTGAGCAGTACTACGTGCACGCGGCCCTGGACGGTCTGCGCCCCGGGACGACGTACTACTACGGCGTCGGACACGAGGGCTTCGACCCGGCCTCTCCCGCGCACCGCTCGACGATCTCCAGCTTCCGCACCGCGCCCGCCACGGCCGAGAAGTTCGTCTTCACGGCCTTCGGCGACCAGGGCGTCAGCCAGGCAGCCGCCGCCAACGACCATGTCCTGCTGCGCCGGCAGCCCGCCTTCCACCTGCACGCGGGCGACATCTGCTACGCCGACGGCAACGGCCGGGGCCAGAAGTCGGACGGCTACGACCCCTCGTACTGGGACCAGTTCCTCAAGCAGAACGAGTCGGTCGCCCGGTCCGTGCCCTGGATGGTGACGACCGGCAACCACGACATGGAGGCCTGGTACTCCCCGGACGGCTACGGCGGCCAGCTGGCCCGCTGGTCGCTCCCGGAGAGCGGCTTCGACGCGCGCACCGCGCCCGGCGTGTACTCCTTCACGTACGGCAACGTCGGCTTCGTGGCGCTGGACGCCAACGACGTGTCGTACGAGATCCCCGCCAACTACGGCTACACGGGCGGGAAGCAGACGAAGTGGCTGGACCAGAAGCTGGGTGAGCTGCGGGCGTCGAAGGACGTCGACTTCCTCGTCGTCTTCTTCCACCACTGCGCGTACTCGACGTCCTCGCACGCCTCCGACGGCGGGGTACGCGCGGAGTGGCTGCCGGTGTTCGCGAAGCACCAGGTGGACCTGGTGATCAACGGGCACAACCACGTGTACGAGCGCACGGACGCCGTCAAGGCGGGGGGCGCGGTCGGCCGGGCGGTGCCCATCGGCGCCTCGACCGACCCGACGCGCGACGGGATCGTCTACGTCACGGCGGGCGGCGGCGGCCGGGATCTGTACGGCTTCCCGACGGGTGTGAAGGAGAGTTACGAGGGGCACGTGACGCGGCACGACTCGGTCGACACCTTCCAGTGGAAGAAGTCGCAGTCCTCCACGCAGGAGACCGTGGAGTGGTCGCGGGTGCGCTACCGGGGCTTCTCGTTCCTCTCGGTGGAGGCGGTCGGCGGCTCCCGGCCGGCCCTCACGGTGTCGGCGCTGGCGCAGAGCGGTGAGCGCATCGACCATTTCGAGGTGCGGCGCGGGACCTGAGTCCGCGCCGCACCCCGGCGGGTGCGGCTCCCGGCTTGTTGGTGATGCCCGGCTCAGTGGCCGGTCGAACCGCCGTTGTCCCTGCGGTCCAGGGCGCGCTGGAGGGCGGCTGCGGCGTTCTTGCGGTCGGACTCGCTCGTGCGGGAGATGTGACGGACTCGGCGGCGTGCGGTCGTCTCGGCCATGGGAAATCGACTCCTTCGAAATCCGGGAGTGCGGAAGGGGGTTACGAGACGCCGGATGGGGCGGGGAGCGGTGCCGCAGGGGTTGCCTGCACGGGGCGCGCTCACGACCGCCATTCGCTTGGTCGAGCGAGACGTTCGGCTTCTACAAAAGTAAGGGAGCACCCCCGGCCTGTCTCCACAATTACTCGGACTTCCTACTATCTGAGACGGTGGGTTGGGTCACACGGCTCTGAGCTGGGCTTTCACGGTGACGGGTACCGGAGTGCGGCGGTGCGCAGGACGATGGACGAGGGCGGCCACGCCCGCCGCCCGGGCCGGTCCGGTTCCGTTCGGGAGGGAGACCCGATGGCCACGCAGCACGCCCGCGCGACCGTGATCACCCAGCGCCGCTTCGGCGGCCCGGAGGTCCTGGAGGCCGAGGAACGTCCGCTGCCGGTGCCCGCGCCCGGCGAGGTCCTGGTGCGGGTGCGGGCGGCCGGGGTCAACCGGGTGGACCTGCTGATCCGTTCCGGGACGGCGCCGCTGTACGGCGAGCCCCCGTTCACGCTGGGCCGGGACGTCTCCGGCACGGTGGAGGCGGTCGGCGCGGACGTCACCCGTTTCCGCCCCGGCGACGAGGTCTTCGGCAAGGTCCACGCGGGCGGCTACGCCACGCACCTCACCGCGCCGGCCGCGCACTTCGCCGCGAAGCCCGCGACCCTCGACCACGTGCACGCTGCCGCCGCCCCGACGGCCACCCTCACCGCCTGGCAGGCGCTGATCGACATCGGCCGGGTCGGGCCCGGCACCCGGGTGCTGATCCACGCGGCGGCCGGCGGCGTCGGCCACGCGGCGGTGCAGCTGGCCAAGGCGGAGGGCGCGTACGTCGTCGCCACCGCCCGCGCCGACCGGCACGGCTTCCTGCGCGAACTCGGCGCGGACGAGCCGCACGACTACACGGCCGGCGACTTCACCGAGTCCGTACGGGACATCGACGTGGCCCTCGACCTGGTCGGCGGCGACTACGGCCCCCGTACGCTCGGCACCCTGCGCCCGGGCGGCCTCCTGGTCTGCGCGCTCCCCGGCGACCTGGGCCTGTCCCCGGAGGACGTGGAGGCCCGCGGCATGCGCTTCGCGGTCGTCGAGGCGGAGCCCTCGGGAGAGCGCCTGGCCAAGATCGCCGCCCTGCTGGCGAACAACCGCATCCGTATCCACGTCGAGGCGGCCCTCCCGTTCGCGGAGGCGGCCAAGGCACACGAGCTGGCCGAGGCGGGCCACGCGAAGGGAAGGCTCGTCCTGGTCCTGCCGGACTGACCGCACGCACTCCATCGACCGATCGCACACGACGAAGGGAACGGTGAGGTCATGAACGACAAGGCACTGCTGGAAGGCGGCCCGAAGGACCTGCCCGACCGGATCGTCCCGGTCCCGCCGCCCGGCAACGACGTGAAGGTCGAATTCCTCGGCGGATACGAGCACTTCAGGGCGACCCCACGACGCTCGGACACGGCCCAGGGCACGCTGCCGGTGTACGAGTGGTGGGAGCGCACGGAGCTGCCGAGCTGAGCGGTCCCGGGGAAGTCGGCTGCCCCGCGGCGGAGCCGCAAGACGATGCAGCGGCAACGCCGCCAGGGGCGCGGAGCTGTGTCGATGTGCGGCTCGGCCGCGATGGGGGTCCCCCGCGCGAGCGAAGCCGAGCGTGGGGGAGCGACCAGCCACGACGGCGCCGCAGCCGACCGACAACCCCTCGCTGCTCTTCCAGCGGAGCGCTCAGCGCAGCGCCGCCGCGACCGCCTCGCGGAAGCCCTTGGGGTCCTCGGCCCAGGGGAGGTGCCCGGCGTCGGGGAACACGGCCCTGCGCACCTGGGGCAGCGCGCGCTCCAGGGAGTCGACGGCGGAGCGCGGGCGGATGTCGTGGGCGCCGTCGAGGATGTGCACGGGCACGTCCAGGCAGGCGCAGGCCTCGTACAGCTCGGGGGTGCCCCAGGTGCGCCGGGTCTCGTCGTTGAGCTCCCGGCCGCAGTCGAGGTTGATCCCGAACCAGGGGTCCGCCATCCGCTCCGCCTGCTCCACCGCCCGTGCCCGGTCCTCGAACTCGGCGGACCACTGGATCACCGCGCGCTCCCGGTCGTCCCTGCCCAACTCCCGCCAGCGGGCGAGCCGTTCGGGATCCTCACCGAGGCGGGCGAGGAGGTTCGCCTCGAAGCCGCCGTGCCATTCCGTGACCGGCCCGATGCCCGTACCGGCCACGTACAACAGCACCCGCACCCGCTCCGGACGGGCCAGCGCATAGCTCAACGCCAGCTGGGCGCCCCAGGAATGCCCGAGCAGCGCCATCCGCTCCACCCCGAAGTGCCGCCGCACGGCGTCCAGATCGGCCACGAACCGCTCGGTCGTCCACGGCCCGGCGCACCGCTCCGAACGCCCGCATCCCCGCTGGTCCCACCGGACCACGGGTGTCACGTCGGCCAGCAGCTCCGCGACGTCCCCGAACATGTCCCACAGCCCGGGGCCGCCGTGGCACAGCACCAGCGGCTCGCCCGGTCCCTCGGACCGCTCGGCCCACAGCCGTACGCCGTCGTCCGTGATCACCGTCTCCATGGCGCCAGTCTGCCCGCACGGGCATGCGAACGGGCCAGGTCCGGCAGACCTGGCCCGTTTCCGCGTCCGCGGGTGTCAGCCCATGTGCGGGTAGGTGTAGTCGGTCGGTGCGACCAGGGTCTCCTTGATGGCCCGGGTCAAGGTCCAGCGCAGGAGGTTCTGGGGCGCGCCCGCCTTGTCGTTGGTGCCGGAGGCCCGGCCGCCGCCGAAGGGCTGCTGGCCGACGACGGCGCCGGTCGACTTGTCGTTGATGTAGAAGTTGCCGGCCGCGTAGCGCAGCTTCTCCATCGTGTACGCCGCCGCCGCGCGGTCGTTGGAGATGACCGAGCCGGTCAGCGCGTAGTCGGAGACGGACTCCATCTGGGTCAGCATCTCCTCGTACTTGTCGTCCTCGTAGACGTGCACGGCGAGGAACGGGCCGAAGTACTCGGTGCGGAACACCTCGTTCTCCGGGTCGCTGCACTCTACGACGGTCGGGCGGACGAAGTAGCCGACCGAGTCGTCGTAGGAGCCGCCCGCGACGATGGTGCAGGTCGGGTCCTGCTTGGCGCGGTCGATGGCGGCCTTGTTCTTGGCGAACGCGCGGTCGTCGATGACGGCGCCGATGAAGTTCGACAGGTCGGTGACGTCACCCATGGTCAGGTAGTCGACCTCGGCGGCGAACTCCTCGCGGAAACCGTCGTTCCAGATGGACGCGGGGATGTAGGCGCGGGAGGTGGCGCTGCACTTCTGGCCCTGGTACTCGAAGGCGCCCCGGGTGAGGGCGGTCTTGAGGACCGCGCGGTCGGCGCTCGGGTGCGCGACGAGGAAGTCCTTGCCGCCCGTCTCGCCGACCAGACGCGGGTACGAGCGGTACTTCTCGATGTTGTTGCCGACCGTCTTCCACAGGTACTGGAAGGTCCTGGTGGAGCCGGTGAAGTGGATGCCGGCGAGGTCGCGGTGCTCCAGGGCGACCTTGGAGACCTCGATGCCGTCGCCGGTGACGAGGTTGATGACGCCCTTGGGCAGACCGGCTTCCTCAAGCAGCTGCATCAGCAGGACGGCCGCGTGGGTCTGGGTGGGGGACGGCTTCCAGACCACCACATTGCCCATGAGCGCGGGAGCGGTCGGCAGATTGCCCGCGATCGCGCTGAAGTTGAAGGGCGTGATCGCGTAGACGAAGCCCTCCAGCGGGCGGTGGTCGAGGCGGTTCCAGACGCCCGGGGAGTTGGCCGGAGGCTGCTCGGCGAGGATGTTGCGGGCGTAGTGGACGTTGAAGCGCCAGAAGTCGATGAGCTCGCAGGGGGCGTCGATCTCGGCCTGCTGGGCTGTCTTGGACTGGCCGAGCATGGTGGAGGCGGCGATCGTCTCGCGCCACGGGCCGGACAGCAGCTCGGCGGCGCGCAGGATGATCGCCGCGCGGTCGTCGAAGGCCATCGCGCGCCAGGCGGGGGCGGCGGCGAGGGCCGCGTCGATGGCGTCCTGGGCGTCCTGCTGCGTGGCGTGCCGGCCGGTGCCGATGACGGCCTTGTGGTTGTGCGGCTGGACCACCTGGAAGGGCTCACCGCCGCCCAGCCGCTTCTCGCCGCCGATGGTCATCGACAGCTCCAGCGGGTTCTCGGCCAGCTCTTTGAGCCTGGCCTCCAGCCGGGCGCGCTCGGGCGAGCCGGGGGCATAGCCGTGCACCGGCTCGTTGACGGGGGTGGGGACCTGGGTCACAGCGTCCATGAGATCCGTAACTCCTTGTACTGAGCGGGTGTTCGGGTTCAGCCCTTGCTGAGCATGCTGCGGACGAAGAAGCGCAGGTTGGCCGGCTTTTCGGCGAGCCTGCGCATGAAGTAGCCGTACCAGTCGGTGCCGTAGGCGGTGTAGACGCGCATGCGGTGGCCCTCGGCGGCGAGGCGGAGGTGTTCGTCGCTCCGGATGCCGTACAGCATCTGGAACTCGTACTCGTCGGGCTTGCGGCCGGCGCGGTGGGCGAGTTCCTGGGCGATGGAGATGAGCCGGGGGTCGTGGGAGCCGACCATCGGATACCCCTCGCCGTCCATCAGAATCCGCAGGATCCGGACGTACGCCTTGTCGATCTCGTGTTTCTGCTGGTAGGCGACCTCGGCGGGCTCCTTGTACGCGCCCTTCACCAGCCGCACCCGGCTGCCCGCCGCGGCGAGCCGGCGGGCGTCGGCCTCGGTGCGGAAGAGGTAGGCCTGGATGACGCAGCCGGTCTGCGGGAAGTCGCGGCGCAGCTCCTCGTGGACGGCGAACATCGAGTCGAGGGTGGTGTGGTCCTCGGCGTCGAGCGTCACGGTCGTACCGATCGCGGCGGCGGCCTCGACGACGGGCCGCACGTTGGCGAGCGCGAGCTCGTGACCGCCCTCCAGCGCCTGGCCGAACATCGACAGCTTGACGGACATCTCGACGCGCTCGCCGAGCTCCATGTCCTTGAGCCGTTCGACGAGCCGCAGGTACGCGTCCCGGGCGGCCTCGGCCTGCGCCGGGGTGGTGATGTCCTCGCCGACGACGTCCATCGTCAGCTCCAGGCCCCGGTCCGTGAGGTCCCGGATGATCGGCACGATGTCGTCCACCGACTCGCCCGGGATGAAGCGGTCGACGACCTGCTTGGTCACCGGGGCCGCCGAGATCAGGCGTCGCATCCGGTCGCTGCGCGACGCGGCGAGAATCACGGGACCCAGCACGGGGCACCTCCACAAACGAGCAGACAGAACCACCGTGAAACCTAAGGATCCCTCCGATCGTGGGCCATCGACAGCTGTCACGCATCCGTGCCACAGATCTCAGACAGATGTATGAAGGGGCCGGTGGGATGCGGGAGAATGGCACGGTGACGACGTCCGAGGCGGCATCATTCATGGGCGACTACCAGGAACTCGTCGACGAGATCTCCGAGCTCCTCGGCGCGCCGGCGACCCTGGAGAACCGCGACTTCGAGCTGATCGCCTTCGGGGTGTACGACAGTGAGGGCGACCTGGACGCGTCGGCCCTGGACCCGGTGCGCACCCGCTCGATCCTGACCCGGCGCTCCACGGCCGCGGTCCGCTCGTGGTTCGAGGGCTTCGGCATCACCCGGGCGACGGGTCCGGTGCGCATCCCGCCGACCCCGGAGGCCGGGGTCTACCGGGGCAGGATCTGCCTCCCGGTACGCCATCGGGGTGTCGTCCTCGGTTACGTCTGGCTGCTGGACTACGACCCCGGTCCCACGGACGCGCAACTGACGGCGGCGATGGAGGTGACGTCCCGCATCGGCGCGCTGCTCGCGGACGAGGCGCAGCACGGGGCGGACCTGAGCCGGGAGCTGCGGGCGGTGCTGGTCGCCGAGCGGGGCTGGCAGCGTGACATGGCGATCGCCGACCTCCGCACGGCCCTGGGCACCCGGGCCGACGGCCCCCACACGGTGGTCTGCGTGGCTCCCTGGCCCTCGGCCGACCCCGACGACGCCCCGTCGGTCCGCACGGTGCCGGGCGCGACGGCGCTGTGCACGGTGCCGTGGGGCCCGGCCTCGCATTCCCTGGCGCTGCTGGTCCGCCTGCGCTCGACGGACGTACTCACGCCGGCTGCTACGGCGGCAGGGCGCTTGGTGGAGCGGGGGCGGTCATTGGGTGCAAGTCGCACTGGGGACGAAGTCAACGCAACGGCCGCCGGGATCGCCGCCGCGCGCAGGGGCCTCGCCGACCTGGGTACGGCCTGGCAGGAGGCGTCGGCGTCAGCGCGGGCGGCGCTCGCGGAACCCCGCTTCGGCCCGGTGGCGGAGTGGTCGAGGATCGGCCCGTACCGCCTCCTCACGGCACTCCCCCCGAACGCCGCGCACGACCCCGCCGCACACCCCCTCCTCTCCCCCGCCCACCGCGAACTCGCCCGCACGGCCGAGACCTACCTGGACTGCGCAGGCCAGGCGGCCCGCACGGCCGCCGAACTCGGCATCCACCGCCAGACCCTCTACTACCGCCTCTCAAGAGTCGAACAACTGACAGGCCTCGACCTGGCCGACGGCGAGGACCGCCTCCTGCTGCACATGGCCTTGAAGGGGGCCCGGCTGGAGGCATGGCGGCTCTGCTGATGATCGACCTCGACAACACGCTGGTCGACAGGGACGCCGCTTTCGAGCAGGCGGCGACGGCCTTCCTGGCGGCTCACGCGCTGCCCGCCGACGACCTGACCTGGCTCAAGGCCCTTGACGCGAGCGGCTACACACCACGGCGGGAAGTCGCCCGGGCCATGAGCCGGCGTTACGGCACCACGGTCCCCGAGCCCGCCGTCCGCACCTTCCTCGACCGGGGCGCCGCCGAGCACGTCACCCTGCCCGAGCCCACGCGCCACGCTCTCGCCAGGGCCCGTGCGGGCGGCTGGACCTGCGTGATCGTCACCAACGGCCGGGTCGTCCAACAGGAGACGAAGATCCGCCGCACCGGTCTCGACCGGCTCGTGGACGGGTGGGTGGTGTCCGAGGCGGTCGGATACAAGAAGCCCGCGCCGGAGGTCTTCGAGGCGGCGGCAGCGGCCGTGGGCGCCGGCCTCGAAGGTGCCTGGGTGATCGGTGACTCCGCGCATGCCGACATCCAGGGTGCGGTCGGTGTCGGGGTGCGGAGTGTGTGGGTGTCCGGTGGCCGGCCGTGGACGGAAACCGCGTATCGGCCCACGCGGATCGCCGCCGACACAGCGACCGCCCTCCACTTCGCCCTTACGGCCAACTAGCCCTCCCCGCACAGGAGATCGGCCACAGCCGCGATTCCCTCCCCGATCGCACGCTCCGTCACATTGCCGAAGCCCAGGACGAGCTGGGGTGGGCTCGTCGCTCCCGAGGCGCGGCAGGCGCTCATGCCGTACAGGGCCACTCCGCGGATGCGTGACTGACGTACGACGGTCTGCTCGTCCGTGTCGTGCGGGAGGTGGGCCACCGCGTGGAAGCCTGCCGCCAGGCCCGACAGGCTTACCGCCGGGGCGTGTTGGGTGAGGGCGGAGAGCAGGGCCGTGCGGCGGGTGGCGTAGACGGAGCGCATGCGGCGCAGGTGGCGGTCGTAGCGGCCGGACTCGATCAGGTGGGCCAGGGCGAGCTGGTCGAGGGTGGGTGAGCCGCGGTCGGCGATGCGCTTGAGGTCGGTGAGCGGGGTGGTGAGTGCCGGTGGGCAGAGGAGCCAGCCCAGGCGCAGGGCGGGGGCAAGGGACTTGCTGACCGTGCCGATGGAGATGACCCGGTCCGCGGCCAGGCCCTGGAGCGTGCCGACCGGTTCGCGGTCGTAGCGGAACTCCGCGTCGTAGTCGTCCTCGATGACGTAGGCGTCCCGGCGTCCGGTCCAGTCGATGAGGGCGTGTCGGCGGTCCGGCGCCAGTACGACGCCCGTCGGCCACTGGTGGGCCGGCGAGACGATCACCGCCCGGGCGCCGGAGGCGTCCAACGCCCGTACGTCGACGCCGAGTTCGTCGACCGGCACCGGTACGGCCGTCAGGCCCGCCGCCTCCGCGGCCGCCGTCGCCGTGTCCGGCCCGCCCGGATCCTCGTACGCCACCACCCGTACCCCGGCCCGCGCCAACGACCGCAGCGCCAGGTGCAGTCCCTGCGCGTACCCGGAGCAGATCACCGTCCGCGCGGGATCGGCGGCGGCCCCGCGCACCCGGCGCAAATACCCGGCCACCACCTCGCGCAGCGCCGAACTCCCCCGCGGATCCCCGTAGTCGAGCTCGGACGTCGGCATCGCCCGGGCGGCCTCCCTGGTCGCCCACAGCCAGTCGGCCATGGGGAAGGAGGTCAGGTCCGGGACGCCGTGCCGGAAGTCGGCGATCAGGCGGGAGCGGGGGTCGGGCGCGGGCGGCGCGGGGGACTCCGGCACCTGGGCGCACTCGGCCACGCGGGTGGCCGAACCGACCCGGGTGACGAGATAGCCCTCGGCCTGGAGCTGGGCGTAGCAGTCCTGGACGAGGCCGCGGGACAGGCCCAGGAGGCGGGCGAGCTCGCGGGAGGAGGGGAGGCGTTCGCCGGCTTGCAGGCGGCCCGTGCGGATCGCGTCGCGCAGCTGCCGTTCCAGCTGGGCACACAGGCGGTCGCCGCTGTCCCGGTCGACCGTCAGGAGCAGCTCGGGTGACAAACCGGCCCACTGCACTGGCATGGAATTGGAGCTTAGCGGAGGGCCGGTCCGTCTCTAGCGTCGACGGTATGACGCCTACGACGGACATGACGGCCACCGCTTCGACCGCGCGGCCACCCCTGCTGTCCCGCCCCCTGCTGCTCCGCTTCGTGAGCATGATCGGCGCGAGCGCGAGCTTCTTCCTGCTGCTGTCGGTGGTGCCGGCCTACGCGGCGGAGGCGGGCGGCGGCAGCGCGGCGGGCCTCGCCACCGGTTCCCTGATGCTGGCCACCGTCCTCGGTGAACTGGCCACCCCGCGCCTCGTCGCCCGCCACGGCTACCGGGCGACCCTGATGGCGGGCCTGTTCCTGCTCGGCGCCCCGGCCCTGGTGCTGACCGTCTCCGGGAACGCCGCCTGGATCGTCGCTGTGTGCCTGGTACGGGGCCTGGGCTTCGCGCTCACCATCGTCGCGGGCGGCGCCCTGACCGCGACGCTGATCCCGGCCGAACGGCGGGGCGAGGGACTGGCGTTGGTGGGCGTGGTCTCCGGCGTGCCGTCACTGGTGACCCTGCCGCTGGGCATGTGGCTGGCGGGCCACGCGGGGTACGGGACGGTCGCGGTGATCGGCGGCGCGGTGTCGCTGGCGGCGATCGTGTCGGTGCTCGGGCTGCCGGACAGGGGCGGGCGGTCGACGGACACAAGGGCGCCAAAAGACTCGAAGCCTCCCCTCGGCGTGCTCCGCGGCCTCCGCACCGGCCCCCTCCTCCGCCCCGTCCTCGTGTTCGCCTCCACCGCGACCGCCACCGGCATCCTGGTCACCTTCCTCCCGTTGGCCGTCCCCGCCGCCTCCTCCGGCGTCGTCGCGGTGGCCCTGTTCGTGCAGCCCGCGGCCTCCACCGTGGCCCGCTGGCTGGCCGGCCGCCACGGCGACCGGCACGGCAGCGCCCGGCTCGTGCTGCCCGGCCTGCTCCTGTCGGCCGCGGGTGTGCTGCTCACCGCGGCGACCGGCAGCCCGCTCGCCGTCCTGGCCGGCACCGCCCTGTTCGGCACGGGCTTCGGCATCGCCCAGAACGCCACGCTGACCCTGATGTACGCCCGGGTCTCCGCCTCCTCGTACGGCACCGTCAGCGCACTCTGGAACCTCGCGTACGACGGCGGCATGGGCGTCGGCGCCGCTGGCTTCGGCGTGCTGGCGGGCCTGACCGGCTACCCGTGGGCCTTCGCGATGACCGCACTGCTGATGCTGGGCGCGCTCGCACCGGTCGTGCGTGATCGCCACCACACTCGTTACTGAAAACGATTGTCATCATGCTAACGTCGGCGCCCTCACCCCTTGACCACCCCTTCACCCGGAGGGCCCCGTGCGCCTGCCCGCCACCTGCTCCCGGCCGCCCTGGCGTCCGCCCCGCTCACCGGATGCCTTTCGGGCACCTCCACCGAGGCCGGCGATGACGGCGGCCGCATCCGCGTCGCGATGATGCAGCCGCCCCGCTCGGGGCTGTCCCCGCTGTCCGACGACGCGTTCAAGCTGTCGCGCTGGTCGACCGCCGAGACGCTGGTCACGCTGGACGAGGACGGCGACGCGCGGCCCGCACTCGCCACCAAGTGGACGCAGTCCGGCCGGAGTTGGCGCTTCGAGATACGTGACGGCGTGACCTTCCACGACGGCACCCGGCTCACCGCCGAGGCCGTCGTCCGCTCCCTCACCCGGGCCGCGACCGCCTCCCCCAAGCCCCGCATCCTGGACGGCGTCGCCCTCACCGCGAAGGCCGCGGACGCCGACACCGTCGTCGTCACGACGGCCGACGAGGACCCACTCGTCCCGCAACGGCTCAGCTCGCCGCAGCTGTCGATCCTCGCCGCGAGGGCGTACACCGGGAAGACGGTGAACCCGCTCGGCGCGGGCACCGGCCCCTTCGAGCTCGTCTCCGTCGCCGGCACCTCCGCCGCCACCCTCGACCGTTACGACGACTACTGGGGCGGCAAGGCCAAGTCCCCCGGAATCGACGTGAAGTTCGTGCCCGACGGCACGGCCCGCGCGGCGGCGCTGCGCAGCGGGGAGGCCGACATCGTCGAGGCGGTCCCGGTCTCGCAGGCCGCGCTGCTCGACGAGGACCTGGTCACGGAGGTCCCGATGCCACGTACCAACACCCTGTACCTCAACACCGGGAAGGGCCCGTTCAAGGACGCCTCGCTGCGGGCCGCCGCCCGGGATGCGATCGACGCCGAGTCGATCGTGGAGGGCGTGTACGAGGGGCGGGCCGACGTCGCCGAGGGGCTGCTGGGGCCCGCGCCGCCGTGGGCGGCCGAGCTGCGTACGCCGGTCCGGCGTGCCAGGTCCGCCTCCCCCGCCGGGAAGACCGTCACGATCGGCACCTTCACCGACCGCGCCGAGCTCCCCGAGGTCGCGGCGGCGCTCCAACAGCAGCTCCAGCAGGCCGGGTTCAGGGTGCGGCTGGAGGTGCGCGAGTACGCCAACATCGAATCCGACGCGCTGGCGGGCGAGTTCGACGCGTTCGTCCTGTCCCGCGCGACGGTCCTCGACTCCGGCGACCCGGCCGCGTACCTCTACAGCGACTTCGCCTCCGAGGGCTCCTTCAACATCGCCCAACTCGCCGACCCCACGGTCGACAAGGCCCTGAAGCAGGCGGCCGGGACCCGCACCGGCGAGGCCCGCCGCAAGGCGGTCGTCGCGGCCGAGGCGGCGGTACTCGCCACCGACGCCGCCGTGCCGATGCTCCACGAGCGGGTGATCCAGGGCGACGCGAAGGGGGTCGTGGACGCGGCCCACGACCCGCGCGAGCGGCAGCTGGTCACGGCCGACACGTACGTCAAGTGAAGCCGCCCGAGGCGGGGTTGACCCGCGCACTCTCCCTCACGGCCTCCGGATTCACCCGCGCCCTCTCCCTCCTCGCCGTCCTCGCCGCCGTCGGTCTCCTCCCCTGGCTCTCCGGCCGGGACCCCGCCCTGACCGTCCTGCGCGCGCGGTCCGCCGAGCAGGAACCCACGCGGGAGGCCCTGGACGCCGTACGGCGTGATCTCGGGCTGGATGCCGGGCCCCTTTCCCTGCTGAGGAGTTGGGCCGGGGATCTGGTGCGCGGTGATCTGGGGGTCTCCTGGGTCTCGGGCGGCGATGTGCTGCCGTCCGTGGTGGCCGGGCTCCAGGTGTCGCTGGCGTTGATGGGCGCCGCGTTCGGAGTGGCCCTGGTGCTCGCGGGGGCGCTCGTCGCGCCCGTGCTGGTACGGGGGCGGAGGTCGGCCGGCGCCTCGGCCGCGATGCTGGCCGCCGTGCCCGAGTTCCTGCTGGCCACCGTGGGGTTGCTGGTGTGCGGGGTGTGGCTGCGGTGGCTGCCGACGTCCGGGTGGCAGGGTCCCGAGTACATGGTGCTGCCCGCGCTCGCCCTCGGCGTGCCCGCGGGCGGGCTGCTCGGGCGGCTGGTCGCGGACGCGCTGCCTGCCGTGCTCGACGAGCGGTGGGTGGAGCTGTGGCGGGGCGCGGGCGTGAACCGGACGCTCATCTCGGCGGCGGCGCTGCGGCGCGTACTGCCGCCGCTGGTACCGCAGTTCGGGATGGTGGCCGTCGGGCTGACGGGTGGCGCGGTCGCGGTGGAGACCGTGTTCGCCGTGCCGGGCATCGGCCGTACGGCGCTGGGCGCGGCGAAGTCGCAGGATCTGCCGCTGCTCCAGGGGGCGGTGCTGGCGCTGTTGCTGCTCGGGCTGGCCGTGGGCGCCACGGCGGCGTTCACACGACGTTGGCTGCTGGGTCCGGCCCTGCGTGACGCCGGCCTTTCACTGCCGCCCGTCCGACCACTCCGTTCACACCCCGCGATCGTGTTGACCCTGTTCACACTCCTCACCGTGACCGTCGGCTGGGGCCTGCTCCGCGACCCGTACGCCGTTCACACCGCGAACCGGCTCGCCGCCCCCTCCTGGTCCCACCCGCTCGGCACGGACGGCCTCGGCCGCGACGTCCTCGCCCGCCTCGGGCACGGCGCCGCCCCGACCGTCGGCACGGCAGCCGCCGTATGCCTGCTGAGCCTGCTCCTCGCTCTGGCGCTCGGCTTCCTGCCCGGCGTCGCGGCCGGCGCGGCGGACATCGCCAACGCCCTCCCTCCGGTGATCGTCGGTATCCTCGTCGCGGCGGCCGCGGGCCCCGGCACCGGCGGCGCGGCCCTCGCGGTCGCCCTGATCTCCTGGCCCCCGCTGGCGGCGCACGCGGCAGCACTCGTCCAGGAGGTACGGGCGTCCTCCTTCCTCCTGGCCCAACGGGCCATCGGCGCACCGCCGTCGTGGATCCTCACCCGGCACGTCCTCCCGTGCGTCGCCGCGCCCGTCGCCCGCCACGCCCTCCTACGCCTGCCCGGCATCGCCCTGGCCCTGGCCTCCCTCGGCTTCCTCGGCCTGGGCGCCCAGCCGCCCGCCCCCGAGTGGGGCCTCCTCCTCGACGAGTCCCGCGCCTACGTGGAACGCGCCCCGTGGGCCGCCCTCGCCCCGGCAACGGCCCTGGCCCTGCTGGCCGGTCTCGCGGTGACGGCATCGGCGTACGCGCGGGGCCGAACTCCTGGAAGGACACGCCACGTTGACGCCTGACTCCGCTGAACCGCTGCTCTCCGTACGCGATCTACGCATCGCCTTCGCCGGAATCGAAGCCGTACGCGGCCTCTCCTTCGACGTCCACCCCGGTGAAGTCCTCGCCCTCGTCGGCGAGTCGGGCGCGGGCAAGTCCCTCACGGCGCGGGCGCTGCTGGGGATGGTGCCGGGCGGCGCGAGGACGGGCGGGAGCGTGCGGCTGCGGCAGACACCGGGGTCGCCGCCTCTCGACCTCCTGACCGCCACGCCCGCCGAACTGCGGTCCGTCCGCGGCCGCCGCATCGCCCTCGTCCCCCAGGACGCCCTCTCCGCCCTCTCCCCCGTCCACCCCGTAGGCGCCCAACTGGCCGCCGCCATAAGGTCGGTGACCCGCCTCCCCCGCAAGGAAGCCAAGGCCCGCGCGATCGCCGCCCTCGACCGGGTCGGCATCCCGGACGCGGCCCGCAAGGCGCGCGCCCACCCCCACGAGTACTCCGGCGGCATGCGCCAACGCGCGGTCATCGCCATGGCCACCATCAACGAACCGGACATCCTGATCGCCGACGAGCCGACCACCGCCCTGGACGAGGAGCGCCGCGACCAGGTGCTGAAGGTCCTCGCCGAGCAGCGAGAGACGCTCGGCGCGGCGCTCGTGCTGGTCACCCACGACGTGGAAGCCGTACGGCGGCACGCGGACCGCGTGCTCGTGATGTATGCCGGACGCGAGGTCGAACTGGGCCCGGCGGCACGGCTATTGGGCCGACCGCTCGCCCCGTACACGGCCGGCCTGCTGGCGTCGCTGCCCCGCGAGGACCTCCCCCGCCGACGCCGCCTGCCGACCCTCCCCGGCACCCCGCCCGTCCCGACCGCACTCCCCCCGGGCTGCGCCTTCGCCCCGCGCTGCCCGCTCGCCACGGAGTTCTGCCACCGCGAGATGCCCGAGCCGTGGACGACCGAGGGGCGTCGCGTGTCCTGCCACCGCTGGGACGAAGTGCCTCGCCTGGCAGCCGAGTTGTTCAAGGGGCCGGCATGAACTCGCTGCTCGACGTCCGCGATCTGGTCGTCCGCCACGGCTCCGTGACCGCCGTGGACCACGTGTCCTTCACCCTCGCCCCCGGCGAGACCCTCGCCCTCAACGGCCCGAGCGGCTGCGGCAAGTCGTCGACCGCGCTGGCGGTGCTGCAGCTCCGCCGCCCGGATGCGGGCGAAGTGCACTTCGAGGGCCGGGAGTTGACGAGCCTCCCGGAGCGCGAACTCCGCCCCCTGCGCCGCCGTATGCAATACGTCTTCCAGGACCCGTACGGCTCACTCAGCCCCCGCCACCGCATCCGCGACGCCGTGGCGGAGCCCCTGAAGGTGCAGGGCCGCTGGGACAGGGCCGAAGGCCCGGCCCGCGTCGCCGAGCTCCTCGACCGCGTCGGCCTGGACCCGTCGTACGGCGACCGCCGCCCGTACGAACTCTCCGGCGGACAGTGTCAACGCGCCGGAATCGCAAGGGCGTTGGCT
This sequence comes from Streptomyces sp. NPDC047081, assembly GCF_040643775.1. Taxonomy (NCBI): domain Bacteria; kingdom Bacillati; phylum Actinomycetota; class Actinomycetes; order Kitasatosporales; family Streptomycetaceae; genus Streptomyces; species Streptomyces sp. NPDC047081. The sequence goes on from NZ_JBEYUY010000025.1 coordinate 58,863, forward strand.
TCCAAGCCGCGTCTGCTCGTCCTCGACGAACCGGTGTCGGCGCTGGACCCGTCCGTGCGGGCCGGCGTCCTGAACCTGCTCGCCGACCTCCAGGACGACCTCGGCCTCGGATATCTGTTCATCTGTCATGACCGGGCGGTCGTACGGCATTTCGCGGACCGGGTGCTGGAGATGCGGGAGGGGCGGATCAGCCCTCCCCGACTCCCCCGATCACCCGGCGCAGGCCCTCGGTGAGCTGTTCGGCGCTCGTCGCCGAGTCCGGGTCGAAGAGCCACTGCACCACGAGGCCGTTGAGGAGTGTCTGGTAGAAGCGGCCCTCGGTGTCGACGGTCTCCTTGTCGAGCTCGTCCTCCGGGACGCCGTTGAACATCGGCACGATCCCCGAACGGCCCTGCTCCTGCGCCTCGGCCAGCAGCGTGCGCACCTCCTGGAGCCGCTCCCCGTTGACGATGATCTCCAGACTCAGCATCCAGACGGCCCGGGACTCGGGCAGCGAGCGGATGATGCTCGCCCACACCTCCTGGAAACGCTCCAGCGACCCGGCGGGCGCGCTCACGTCACCCGCACCCCAGCCGGGGTCGAAACTGTCGCCGAGCCCCTCGATCAACGAGACGTACGCCTGCACCAGCAGCGCGTCCTTCGACCCGTAGTGGTAGCCGATGGACGCCAGGTTCGTCCCCGACTCCTTCACGATGTCGCGCGCGGTGGTGCGCACGAACCCCTTCTCCAGCAGGCAGCGCTTGGCGCCTTCGAGCAGATCCTCGCGGTGTCCCATGCCCGACACCCTACTCCGGATCCATACAGCCGTCCTATACGCATGACTTATACAATCGTTCTAGACAAGCGTTTAAGACGCCCGTACATTCAAAGTCATGACGAACTCGACGAACTCGATGGACTCGATGGACTCGACGAGCACCACCACAACCCCGGCCGGCGCGCTCGCCGGCCGCCGCGAATGGACCGCACTGGGCGTGCTGATGCTCCCGCTGCTGCTGGTCTCGATGGACGTCTCGGTCCTCTACTTCGCGATCCCCGCGATCAGCGCGGACCTGGAGCCGACCGGCACCCAGCAGCTGTGGATCTTCGACATCTACGCCTTCGTCCTGGCCGGCCTGCTGATGACGATGGGCTCGCTGGGCGACCGCATAGGCCGCCGCAAGCTGCTCCTGATCGGCGCGGCCGCCTTCGGTGCCGCCTCCCTGACCGCGGCCTACGCGAACAGCGCCGAGACCCTGATCGCGGCCCGCGCGATCCTCGGCATCGGCGGCGCGACCCTGATGCCGTCGACGATGGCGCTGATCCGCACGATGTTCACCGACCCCGGCCAGCGCGCGAAGGCGATCGGGCTGTGGTCCGGCGTGATGACGGCGGGCGTCGCGCTCGGCTCGGTGATGAGCGGTGTCCTGGTCCAGTACTTCTGGTGGGGCTCGGTCTTCCTGGTCAACCTGCCGGCGATGGCCCTGCTGCTGGTCCTCGGCCCGTTCCTGCTCCCGGAGTCGAAGGACCCCAACCCCGGCCGCTTCGACTGGCTGAGCGTCCCGCTGTCGATGGCCGCCGTACTCCCCGTCATCTACGGCCTGAAGGAGATCCCCTCCGAGGGCTGGCACGCGCAGTACGTCGTCTCGGTCACCGTCGGTCTGCTCTTCGCCGCGGCCTTCGTCCACCGCCAGCGCACCGCGGCCTCCCCGATGATCTCCCCGGCCCTGTTCCGCGGCCGCGGCTTCGCTCCTTCGGTCGCGCTCAACCTGGTCGCCACGTTCGGCATGATGGGCTCGGCGTTCTTCACCACGCAGTACCTGCAGTCGGTGCTCGACAAGAGCGCGATGGAGGCGGCCCTGTGGGCGCTGCTCCCCTCGGTGCCGATCGGCATGGCGGCCCCGCTGGCGACAGCCCTGGTCCAGAAGGGCGTCAACCGCGCCTACGTCGTCACCGCGGGCTTCGTGACCGCCGCGACGGGCTACGCGCTGCTGGCCCTCGCCGGAACGGACTCCCTCTGGCTGGTCCTGGCCGCGTGCGGCGTCCTCGCCTCCGGCATCGTGATGGTCATCTCGCAGATCACCGACCTGGCGATGAGCAACGCGCCGGTGGAACGGGCGGGCTCGGCATCCTCACTGATGGAGACGGGCTCGGAGTTCGGCGGCGCCCTGGGGATGGCGGTGCTCGGCTCCATCGGTACGGCGATCTACCGGAACGAGATCCCGGGTACGGCTCCGGCACCGGCCCACGAGACGCTGGGCGGGGCGCTGGCGGTGGCCGGGCAGTTGCCGGGGCGCACGGGAGACGCTCTGGCGGTGGCGGCCCGGGAGGCGTTCACGAGCGGGATGCAGGGGGCGGCGATCGCGGGGGCGGTGATTCTGGCGGGGGCGGCGGTGGTCGCGGCGAGGGCGCTGCGCGGGATTCACGTGGGCGACAAGTAGGGGGACATGTGAACGCCGGACGGGCACTCGGCCCGTCCGGCGTTCACATGTCAGTTTTCTCGCTCACCCTTCAGCCAACCGAGTCGGGCGTGGGTGGGCAAAGGTTCCGGGGGTCTGGGGGCGGAGCCCCCAGGAGCCGGCGCCTCAGACCAGGTTCACCGAGCGGGCGAACGTCGCCCCGATCTCCGCCTCGACCTCGGCCAGCACCCCGGAGGGCACCGTGTCGTCCACCGTCAGCACCGCCAGCGCCTCACCGCCGGCCACCGCACGCGACACCTGCATGCCGGCGATGTTGATGCTCGCCTCGCCGAAGATGCGGCCCACCGTGCCGACGACACCCGGACGGTCCTCGTACCGCAGCACCACCATGTGGTCGGCGAGCGCGAGGTCGACGTCGTACTCGCCGACCGCGACGATCTTCTGCAGGTGCTTCGGGCCGGCCAGCGTGCCGGAGACCGAGACCTCCTCGCCGCTGCCGAGCGTGCCGCGCACCGTGACGACATTGCGGTGGTCGGCCGACTCCGAGCTCGTGGTCAGCCGCACCTCGACGCCGCGCTCCTGCGCGAACAGCGGGGCGTTGACGTACGACACCGTCTCGTCGACGACGTCCTCGAAGACACCCTTGAGGGCGGACAGTTCCAGCACCTTCACGTCGTGCTGGGTGATCTCGCCGTACACCTCGACGTCGAGGCGGACCGCGACCTCGCCGGCGAGCGCGGTGAAGATGCGGCCGAGGCGCTCGGCGAGGGGCAGGCCCGGCTTGACGTCCTCGGCGATGACGCCGCCCTGGACGTTCACCGCGTCGGGCACGAGCTCACCGGCGAGGGCGAGGCGCACGGAGCGGGCGACGGCGATACCGGCCTTCTCCTGCGCCTCGTCCGTCGAAGCACCGAGGTGCGGGGTGGCGACGACCTGGTCGAACTCGAAGAGCGGGGAGTCCGTGCAGGGCTCCTTCGCGTACACGTCGAGACCGGCGCCGGCGACCCGGCCCTCCTTCAGCGCCGAGTACAGCGCCTCCTCGTCGACGATCCCGCCGCGCGCGGCGTTGACGATGCGCACGCTCGGCTTGACCTTGCGCAGCGCCTCGTCGCCGATCAGGCCGATGGTCTCGGGGGTCTTCGGGAGGTGGACGGTGATGAAGTCGGAGACCTCAAGGAGTTCGTCCAGCGACAGGACCTTGACGCCCATCTGCGCGGCGCGCGCGGGCTGGATGTAGGGGTCGTAGGCGACGACCTTCATCCCGAAGGCGGACATGCGCTGGGCGACCAGCGCGCCGATGCGGCCGAGGCCGACGACACCGAGGGTCTTCTCGGCGAGCTCCACGCCCGTGTACTTGCTGCGCTTCCACTCGCCGTTCTTCAGCGCGGCGTTGGCCTGCGGGATGTGGCGGGCGGTGGCGACGAGGAGACCGCAGGCAAGCTCGGCGGCGGTCACGATGTTCGAGGTGGGGGCGTTGACGACCATCACGCCGGCCTTGGTGGCGGCGGAGACGTCGACGTTGTCCAGGCCGACGCCGGCTCGTGCGACGACCTTCAGCTTGTTCGCGGCGGCGATCGCCTCGGCGTCGACCTTGGTGGCCGAGCGGATCAGGATGGCGTCGACGTCGGCGATGGCCGGGAGCAGTTCGGCTCGGTCCGCTCCGTTGCAGTGCCGGATCTCGAAGTCCGGGCCGAGCGCGTCCACGGTCGCGGGCGACAGCTCTTCAGCGATGAGTACGACAGGTTTCGAGCTCACGTGAGTCCTCACAAGTCCAATGCATGCGGACGGCCGTCCCGACGGCCGCAGGCGGTGGAGGGGTGTCGCGACCCGGTGGGCCGCTTGAGCCGCGTGGAAGACGCACGACGCTGTGGGCCTGACGCGTATGTAGTACGGCAGTGTAGTGGCGCCGGAGAGGTCGTCCCGTGCCTCTTTGGAAGGATCACCCGGACGAGAAGCGCCATTTTGTAGCCCCTCCGGCGATTGAGGAGCGGGGTCCGGGGCAGAGCCCCGCGACGGCGCCACCAGCTCACGGCACCGTCGCGGAGCGCTCGGCTTACGCCTCCTCGTCCACCCAGGACATCAGCTTGCGCAGCTGCTTGCCCGTGGTCTCCAGCAGGGACTCGGCGTCCTGCTGCTTGTACTCGTTGTACTTCTTCAGGCCGCCGTGGTACTCGGCCATCCACTCGCGCGCGAAGGTGCCGTCCTGGATCTCGGCGAGGACCTTCTTCATCTCGGCCTTGGTGGCGTCCGTGATGATCCGCGGGCCGGTGACGTAGTCGCCCCACTCGGCGGTCTCGGAGACGGACCAGCGCATCTTCTCCAGGCCGCCCTCGTACATGAGGTCGACGATCAGCTTCAGCTCGTGGAGGCACTCGAAGTAGGCGATCTCCGGCTGGTAGCCCGCCTCGACCAGGGTCTCGAAGCCGGCCTTGACCAGGGCGGAGGTGCCACCGCACAGGACGGCCTGCTCGCCGAAGAGGTCGGTCTCGGTCTCCTCGGTGAAGGTCGTCTTGATGACGCCGGCGCGGGTGCCGCCGATGCCCTTGGCGTAGGACAGGGCGAGCGCGAAGCCGTTGCCGGTCGCGTCCTGCTCGACGGCCACGATGCACGGAACGCCGCGGCCCTCCTCGTACTGGCGGCGCACCAGGTGGCCCGGGCCCTTGGGGGCGACCATGCAGACGTCGACGCCGGCCGGGGGCTTGATGAAGTCGAAGCGGATGTTCAGGCCGTGGCCGAAGAACAGCGCGTCGCCGTCCTTCAGGTTCGGGGCGATGGACTCCTCGTAGACCTGGGCCTGGATCGGGTCCGGGACGAGGATCATGATGACGTCGGCCTCGGCGGCGGCCTCGGCCGGGGTCACCACGCGCAGGCCCTGCTCCTCGGCCTTCGCCTTGGACTTGGAGCCCTCGTGCAGACCGACGCGGACGTCGACACCCGAGTCGCGGAGCGACAGCGCGTGGGCGTGGCCCTGGCTGCCGTAACCGATGACCGCGACCTTGCGGCCCTGGATGATGGACAGGTCGGCGTCGGCGTCGTAGAACAGCTCGGCCACTTTGGGTTCTCTCCTTGAGTGCAGGTGTTGCGTCCCACCGTATGACGGCGGTCGGAAGTGAAGTCTCGGGGTCTCGGTATACGGGCGGCCGAAACCGCCCGTACACCACTACAGCTTTACGCGCTGCGGTCGAGGGCGCGCAGCGAGCGGTCGGTGATCGAGCGGGCGCCGCGGCCGATCGCGATGGTGCCGGACTGGACCAGCTCCTTGATGCCGTACGGCTCCAGCATCTTGAGCATGGCGGACAGCTTGTCGCTGGAGCCGGTGGCCTCGATCGTCACGGCCTCCGGGGAGACGTCCACGGTCTTGGCGCGGAACAGCTGGACGATCTCGACGATCTGGGAGCGCGTCTCGTTGTCGGCCTTGACCTTCACCAGAACGAGTTCACGGTGGACGGCCTGGGCCGGCTCCAGCTCGACGATCTTCAGCACCTCGACGAGCTTGTTGAGCTGCTTGGTGACCTGCTCCAGCGGCAGCGCGTCGACGCTCACCACGATCGTGATGCGGGAGATGTCGGCGTGCTCGGTCACCCCGACGGCGAGCGAGTCGATGTTGAAGCCGCGGCGGGAGAAGAGGGCCGCGATCCGGGCGAGGATGCCCGGCTTGTTCTCCACCAGGACGGAGAGCGTGTGCTTGGACATGATCTTTTACGTCTCTCTCGCTCAGTCGTCTTCGTTGTCGCCGAAGTCGGGGCGGACGTCCCGGGCGGCCAGGATCTCGTCGTTGGAGGTGCCGGCGGCGACCATCGGCCACACCATCGCGTCCTCGTGGACGATGAAGTCGACGACGACGGGCCGGTCGTTGATGGAGTTCGCCTCTTCGATGACCTTGTCGAGGTCGTCCGGGGACTCGCAGCGGATCGCGTGGCAGCCCATGGCCTCCGACAGCTTCACGAAGTCGGGGACGCGGGTGCCGCGGGCGTCCGGGTTGAGGTCCTCGGGCCCGGAGTGCAGCACGGTGTTGGAGTACCGCTGGTTGTAGAAGAGGGTCTGCCACTGGCGGACCATCCCGAGGGCGCCGTTGTTGATGATGGCGACCTTGATCGGGATGTTGTTCAGGGCGCAGGTGGTGAGCTCCTGGTTGGTCATCTGGAAGCAGCCGTCGCCGTCGATCGCCCAGACCGTCTGGTCCGGGGCGCCGGCCTTGGCGCCCATCGCGGCCGGGACCGCGTAGCCCATCGTCCCGGCGCCGCCGGAGTTCAGCCAGGTCGCGGGCTTCTCGTACTGGACGAAGTGCGCGGCCCACATCTGGTGCTGGCCGACGCCCGCGGCGAAGATCGTGCCCTCGGGCGCGAGCTGTCCGATGCGCTCGATGACCTGCTGCGGGGAGAGGGTGCCGTCCTCGGGCAGGTCGTAGCCGAGCGGGTAGGTGTCGCGCCAGCGGGACAGGTCCTTCCACCAGGCGCTGTAGTCGCCCTGGTTGCCCTCGCTGTGCTCCTTCTGCACGGCCTGGATCAGGTCGGCGATGACCTCGCGGGCGTCACCGACGATCGGCACGTCCGCGGCGCGGTTCTTGCCGATCTCCGCGGGGTCGATGTCGGCGTGGACGATCTTGGCGTACGGGGCGAAGCTGTCCAGCTTGCCGGTGACGCGGTCGTCGAAGCGGGCGCCGAGGGCGACGATCAGGTCGGCCTTCTGCAGCGCGGTGACGGCGGTGACCGCACCGTGCATGCCCGGCATTCCCACGTGCAGCGGGTGGCTGTCGGGGAACGCGCCGAGCGCCATCAGGGTGGTGGTGACGGGCGCTCCGGTGAGCTCGGCGAGGACCTTCAGCTCGGCGGTGGCCTGTGCCTTGATGACACCGCCGCCGACGTAGAGGACCGGCCGCTTGGCGGCGGTGATGAGCTTGGCTGCCTCGCGGATCTGCTTGGCGTGCGGCTTGGTCACCGGGCGGTAGCCGGGCAGGTCCATGACCGGGGGCCACTGGAAGACGGTCTTCGCCTGGAGGGCGTCCTTGGCGATGTCGACCAGGACCGGGCCGGGCCGGCCGGTGGAGGCGATGTGGAAGGCCTGCGCGATGATCCGCGGGATGTCCTCGGCCTTGGTGACCAGGAAGTTGTGCTTGGTGATCGGCATGGTGATGCCGACGATGTCCGCCTCCTGGAAGGCGTCCGTGCCGATCGCCTTGGAGGCCACCTGCCCGGTGATCGCCACGAGCGGCACCGAGTCCATGTGGGCGTCCGCGATCGGCGTGACCAGGTTGGTCGCGCCCGGGCCCGAGGTGGCCATGCAGACACCGACCTTGCCGGTGGCCTGCGCGTAGCCGGTGGCCGCGTGGCCGGCGCCCTGCTCGTGCCGGACCAGGACGTGGCGCACCCGGGTCGAGTCCATCAGGGGGTCGTACGCGGGAAGGATCGCACCGCCGGGGATGCCGAATACGGTGTCGGCCCCGACCTCCTCGAGAGAGCGGATGAGGGACTGCGCACCCGTGACGTGCTCGGGGGCGGACTGCTGTCCTCCGGATCGGGGCCGCGGCTGCGGATGGTGGGCCCCGGTGGCCTGCTCGGTCATCGTCAGTCTCTTCTCGATGCTGAGGGTTTTTGCGAGGTTTGTGCGGGGTTCTGTTGCCGTTCGGCGGGTGCCTGTGCAACAAAAAACCCCTCGTGCCGTAAGGCAAGCGAGGGGAGCGCGCCGGGAGTGGTCGCTGGGAGTTCCGGGTCCGTCCGGACGTCACCAGCTTCAGCCGACGCGCTTTCCAAGTACGAGAATTCGGGTGCGCATGGCACTGACCCTCCCCCCGACGCGCACCACGTGTCAAGTGGGTGGGACGGGAGTCTCATTATGTGAGCGCAGTCCAGTTCCGCCTCCCAGGACGGCCGGTACACCTCCTGTGTACACCGACGAGCCGCCGCCCGCGAACGCGGGCTCGATCGGGCCGTGCGGCACCGGATAACGGCCGGATCCGAGCGCCCGCCGCAGCCGGTACTCGTCCAGCGGCGCGGAGAACGCCATGCCCTGCCCGTGGGTGCAGCCCATCGCGCGCAGCGCCACGACCTGCTCGGGCAGGTCCACGCCGTCGGCCACGGACTGCAGCCCGAGGTCGCTCGCGATCCGCAGCAGCCCGCTGGTGATCTTGTGCAGCCGCGCGGACTCGACGACGCCCTCGACCAGACTGCGGTCGAGTTTCAGCACGTCGACGGGGAGTCTGCGCAGCGCGGTGATCGCCGCATACCCGCTGCCGAAGCCGTCCAGAGCGATGCGCACACCGAGCCTGCGCAGGGCGCCGAGTCTGCGCTCCAGCTCGTCCAGGGGGACCTTCGGATCGGTGTCGGACAACTCGATCAGCAGCGCCCCGGACGGCAGCCCGTGCCGGGTCAGCAGCGCCTCGACCGAGCCGAGCGGCATCGACCGGTCGAGCAGCCGACGGGCGCTCATCCGCACCGCCACGGGCACGGCGAGCCCCGTCGCGGTCCGCTCGGCGGCCTGCTCCACGGCCTCCTCCAGGATCCAGCGGCCCAGCTCCTGCGTCTTGTCGCTGTCCTCGGCGACCCGCAGGAACTCGGCAGGGGTGAACAGCACCCCCTGCGAGGACCGCCAGCGCGCCTGCGCCTCGACCGACGTGATCCGGCCGTCCTCCAGACAGACCACGGGCTGGTGCAGCAGCGCGAACTCGCCGTCGTGCAGTGCGGCCCGCAGCCGCGTGGCCAGCTCCGCCTTCCGTACGACGTCCTGCTGCATCTGTGGGGCGTACAGCTCGACGCGGCCCTTGCCGCCCGCCTTGGCGCGGTACATGGCGAGGTCGGCGTTGCGCAGCAACTCGCCCGCCCCGAGGCCCTGTTCGGCGAAGGCGACGCCGATGGACGCGGCGACGCGGACATCGTTGCCGTCGATGAGGTACGGCTGCGAGAGCGTGATCCTGAGGCGGTCGGCGAGCTCCAGGATGTGCCGTTCGCGTGCGGAGCGGTCACGGGTGCCGTCCCCGACGATCAGGGCCGCGAACTCGTCGCCGCCCAGCCGGGACGCGGTGTCGCCCTGCCGGACCGCGTCCTGGAGTCTGCGGGCGGCCTGGACGAGCAGCTCGTCCCCGGCCTGGTGCCCGATCGTGTCGTTGACGGCCTTGAAGCCGTCGAGGTCGATGAAGAGGACGGCCGTACCGCGCAGGGACACCCGGTCGGCGGCCCGGCGGCCGGACAGGGCCTGCTGGACGCGCTGGGTGAACAGAGCGCGGTTGGGCAGGTCGGTGAGCGGGTCGTGCTCGGCGTTGTGCTGCAACTGCGCCTGCAGCCGCACCCGTTCGGTCACGTCCCGGCTGTTGAAGATGAGGCCGCCGTGGTGGCGGTTGACGGTGGACTCGACGTTGAGCCAGCCTCCGCCGCCGGACCGGAAGCGGCATTCGATGCGGGTGGTGGGTTCTTCCTGGGGGCTGGCGGCGAGGAAGCGGCGCACCTCGTGCACCACGCAGCCCAGGTCCTCCGGGTGGATGAGATTGGCCAGTTCGGTGCCCACCAGCTCCTCGGCGGGCCGTCCGTAGACCCCGGCGGCGGCCGGGGAGACGTACCGGAGGATGCCGTTGGGCGCGGCGATCATGATGACGTCGCTGGAGCCCTGCACCAGGGAGCGGAAGTGGTTCTCCTTCTGCGCCAGTTCCTGGGTGAGGGTGATGTTGTCGAGCAGCATGATGCCCTGGCGGACCACGAGGGCGAGCACGACGGTGCCGCCGGTGATCAGCACGACGCGGTCGACGCTGCGGCCGTTGAGGACGTTGTAGAGGATCCCCAGGGTGCAGACGGCGGCGGCGAGGTAGGGCGTGAGCGCGGCCAGGGAGCCCGCGATGGGCCGGGCGGACGGGTAGCGGCCGGGCTCGCCTCCGGGTGCGGGGGTGTGGTGCTGGTGGCCGCCGCCGCGCTGGCCGGGCACGTGCTCGTGCACCACGCGCGTGTGCCCTTCGGCGTCCTGCACGCCCGCGTGCCGGGACGTGGACCAGGGCGCGTACGCGAGGAGCAGCGAACCGGCGAACCAGCCCGCGTCCAGCAACTGGCCCGAGTGGTACCTGTTGTGGAGCATGGGCAGGCTGAACAGGGCGTCGCACATGACCGTCAGCGCGAGGGCGCCGATGGCGGTGTTGACGGCCGCGCGGTTGGCCACCGAGCGCCTGAAGTGCAGCGCCAGCACCACGCTGACCAGGGCGATGTCCAGCAGCGGGTAGGCCAGCAGCAGCGCGGTGTGCGCGACGCTCGTCCCGTCGGTCTCGGCCGTCTTGGCGAGGGCGAGGCTCCAGGAGATCGTCAGCAGGGAGCCGCCGATCAGCCAGGCGTCCAGGACCAGGCAGACCCAACCGGCCTTGGTCACCGGCCGCTTGGCCAGCACCAGGAGCCCCACGATCGCGGAGGGCGCGAAGCACAGGAAGAAGAGGTCGGCGTAGCTGGGCGAGGGGACGTCCTCGACCAGGACGACCTCGTACCACCCCCATACCGCGTTGCCGAGGGCCACCATCGCCGAGGAGAGGGCGAAGAGCAGCCAGGCGGATCGAAAGCGGACGCAGTGCTTGCGGGCGTAGAGGAAACAGGACACGGCTGCGGCGCCCGCGGCGGCGCTCAGCCCGAAGTCGCCCATGATGTCGGCGAGTTCCTCCGAACCCCAGCCGAGCGCGGAACCGACGGCGTATCCCGCGCAGACCAGGGCCAGGAGGAGTTGATGGACCAGGCTCCTGCCGCCGCCGGCGACCGGCGGACGGGACAGCAGCGCCCCTGTCGAAGGCTGTGCCCGCAGCGCTCCGTCCAGGGTGGTCGTGGCAGGCGGCGGCGAGCTCACCGGGCCCTCCAGGTCCGCGTCGCTCCCGGGTCCCTCGGGTCCCGGTGCGCTGGATCGGCATGCCTCCTGCGGCTGCCGTGCCTGCAGTGGTGATGGCTGTGCCGGCAGCCGTGGCCGCCGTGATGACCGCGTCTGCGCGCGGGTGAACGCCAGGGTCGCCGTCGGCGGCCCCGCCGCGTCGGATCGTTCGTCCATAGGCCGTGCATCGCCCGTCGCCCCCCTCACAGTCTGAAATGTCCATCCCCGGCGCCGAACGGTGCGCGGCGCAGCCCCTGTCGGGACGATACACCAGTCTCGTCACTCAGGGACATAGTTCCTCTACGCTCCGTGACGGCCAGCGGGGATACGGACACGCAATGCGCCCGGAAGGTTGCGGAGGGTACCGGAAACGGATTGCGCGCCTGTTACGCCCGTCCCGCGGATCGCGCGCCGGACGCTCAACTCATCGGTGTCACGCGCTGTTTGCGCCTGTCGTCAGGATCACGTTTCCGAGGGGCTCCCGGTTCACGAAACGTGTCAGCTGGTTCACAAGGAGTCGCTTCGCGCGCGGCAGAAAGGCGGATGTGGGTCCGCCCACATGGGGGCTGATGAGCACGCCGGGTGCTCGCCACAGGGGGTGTTCGCGGGGCAGGGGTTCGGGGTCGGTGACGTCGAGGGCGGCGGTGATGCGGCCGCTCTCCAGTTCGGCGAGCAGCGCCTTGGTGTCGACGACGGGGCCGCGGGAGACGTTCACCAGGAGCGCGCCGTCCTTCATGCGGGCGAGGAAGTCGGCGCCGGCGAGACCTCGGGTGGACTCGGTGAGGGGCGTGATCAGGACGACGACGTCCGCCTCGGGGAGCAGCGCGGGCAGGTCGGTGAGCGGGTGCACGGGGCCGCGCGCCGTGGTGCGCCCGGAGCGCGCGACGCGCGCCACCCGCGCGACCTCGAAGGGCACGAGCCGGTCCTCGATCGCGGATCCGATCGAGCCGTACCCCACGATGAGCACGTTCTTGTCGGCGAGCGCGGGCCGGAACCCGCCGAGCCACTCCCCGCGCTCCTGCGCCCGCACGAAGTCGGGCACACCGCGCAGCGAGGCGAGGATCAGCGTGAGCGCGAGCTCGGCGGTGCTCGCCTCGTGCACCCCACGCGCGTTGCACACCTGAACGCCCGGTCGCAGGTCGGAAAGGTTCGGCAGCAGAGCGTCGATCCCGGCGGACAGCGTCTGGACGGCCTGTACGGAACTCAGCCGCGCCAGGGGGCGTACGGCGACCTCCGCGGGCTTCATGTAGGGGACGACGTAGTAGACGCAGTCGGCGGGGTCGGCGGGGTACTCGTCCCCACCGTCCCAGAAGCGGTACCGCGGGCCCTCGGGAAGCCCCTCGATCTCCTCGGCCGGGATGGGAAGCCACACGTCAGCAGTCATGACAGGAGGCTATGTCAGGTCCGTGCGGGCGTAGAGGTTAGGTTGGGGGCTCGGCAGAGGGAGGGTCACGGGCAGGTGGAGCGCAGGACGATCGGCGCGAGGGCACTCGCGGTGGGGGCCGTCGGCCTCGGGTGCATGCCGATGAGCTGGGCGTACAGCGGGTCGCGGCAGCGGGGCGAGGAGTCGCTCAGGGCGGTGCACCGGGCACTGGACGCGGGCTCGACGCTCCTCGACACGGCCGACATGTACGGCCCGTTCACCAACGAGCTGCTGGTGGGGCGGGTGTTGAAGGAGCGGCGCGCGGACGCCTTCGTGTCGACGAAGGTGGGCCTGCTGGTCGGCGAACAGCACATCGTGGCCAACGGCCGCCCCGGCTATGTGAAGCGCGCCTGCGACGCCTCACTGCGCCGCCTGCAGACCGACGTCATCGACCTCTACCAGCTGCACCGGGCGGACCCGGAGGTCCCCGTCGAGGAGACGTGGGGCGCGATGGCGGAGCTCGTACAGGCCGGAAAGGTACGGGCGTTGGGGCTGTGCGCGGTGGGCGCGCGCGGCGGGCGCCGCTCGGGCGGGCGGCTGCACGACGCGACGATCAAGCAGCTCCGGCGTGTTCAGCAGGTGTTCCCGGTGAGCGCGGTCGAGGCCGAGCTGTCGGTGTGGTCGCCCGAGGCACTGGAGACGCTGCTGCCGTGGTGCGAGGCCCGCGGCGTCGGCTTCCTGGCCGCGATGCCGCTCGGCAACGGCTTCCTGACCGGCACCCTCACCCCCGGCGAGGGCTTCGAACCGGACGACCTGCGCGCCCGCCACCCCCGCTTCACCGCGGAGATGATGGCCGCGAACCAGCCCATCGTCGCGGGCCTGCGCCGCATCGCCCGCCGGCACGGCGAGGACGTCACACCCGCCCAGGTCGCGCTCGCCTGGGTCCTGGCGCAGGGCCGGCACGTGGTCCCGGTGCCGGGCACCAAGCAGGGGCGCTGGGCGGCCGAGAACGCGGCGGCGGCCGACCTGTCCCTGACGGCCGAGGAACTGGCCGAGGTGGCGGACCTGCCGGGCGCACGGGGATCCTGGGACTGAGAGCGAACCCGTGACCGTGGGGCCCGGGATTCGGGATTCGGGGTCCGGAGATCGGGAACCTGCGCGGCGCGAGCGGTGTAAGACAAGTAGAACCTGCCGCTGGACCGCCGCGCCGAAGGGACCAAGACCGTGCTACGACGAGCTGTGCCGGCCGTACTGGCCGCGACCGCCCTCCTGCTGACGGCCGGCTGCTCCTCCGACGGAGGAGGATCACCGGGCGACGAGGGCAGCACACCACCGGGCAGTACGACGGCGGCCTCCTCGCCCTCGGAGCAGGCGGCCGAGCAGGCCCCGCCCGCCAAGGGCTCGGTGAAGGTGCTGCGCACGGTCACCACGGGGCTGAACACCCCCTGGGGCATCGCCCCGCTCCCCGACGACAGCGCCCTGCTCGTCGCCTCCAGGGACCAGGGGACGATCACCAAGGTCGACGTGAAGACCGGCAGGAAGACCGAGCTCGGCAAGGTGTCCGGCGTCTCCGCGGCCGGCGAGGGCGGCCTCCTCGGCCTCGCCCTCTCCCCGGACTACGCCTCGGACCACATGATCTACGCGTACTTCACCTCGGCCTCGGACAACCGCATCGTCCGCATGCTGTACGACCCGAAGAAGCCGGCCGGCGAGCAGCTCGGCGCACCGGACACGATCTTCAAGGGCATCCCCAAGGGCTATATCCACAACGGCGGCCGGATCGCCTTCGGCCCGGACAAGATGCTCTACGCGGGCACGGGCGAGAGCGGTGACCGCGGCCTGGCCCAGGACAAGAAGTCCCTCGGCGGCAAGATCCTCCGCATGACCCCGGAGGGCGAGCCGGCCCCGGGCAACCCGTTCCCTGACTCCCCGGTCTACACCTACGGCCACCGCAATGTGCAGGGCCTGGCCTGGGACTCCAAACAGCGCCTGTTCGCCTCGGAGTTCGGCCAGGACACCTGGGACGAGCTGAACGCGATCAAGCCGGGCGACAACTACGGCTGGCCGGACGCCGAGGGCAAGTCCTCGGACGCCAAATACCACAACCCGATAGCCCAGTGGCACACGGACGACGCCTCCCCCAGCGGCATCGCGTACGCCGAGGGCTCCATATGGATGGCGGGCCTCAAGGGCCAGCGCCTGTGGCGCATCCCCCTGAAGGGCACGGTGGCCTCGGCGGCCCCGCAGGCCTTCCTGGAGGGCAAGTACGGCCGCCTGCGCACGGTGGTCTCGGCGGGCGGCGACAAGCTGTGGGTGACGACCAGCAACACGGACGGCAGGGGCACACCGAAGAGCGGGGACGACCGGATCCTGGAGCTGGAGGTGACGTAGGGCCCGTCAGTCCTCGCTGGCGTCCGGCTCGCTGGTGGCGTCCGGGTCGGCGTCGGACTCGCTCGGCTTCGGCCGGCGTACCACGACCTTCCCGGACTCCAGGTCTATCGGCCCACGCCCGGGGTCGTTGTCCCCCACGTCCTCGCGGGTCAGCTCCAGGCGCTTCTTCTCCTCGTGGGTGTGCTTGCGGCCCGGTGCGAAGAGCTCCTCGAACATGTTGAACACGGTGCCTCCCCTGTAGGTCCCCTACCGTGCCGGGCCGAGGGCGTCGACGGTGAACAGGCCGAGCCGGTGGGCCACCGCCGCCGCCTCTCCCCTTCCTGAGACGCCGAGCTTGCCCAGAATGTTCGACACATGGACGCTCGCCGTCTTCGGGGAGATGAAGAGTTCCTCGGCGATCTGGCGGTTGGTGCGGCCGGCGGCGACCAGGCGCAGCACGTCCCGCTCCCGGCTGGTGAGGCCGAGGGCCTCGGCCGGGTCGGCGGGCCGCTGGTCCGGGACGCGGGTCAGGGCGAGGCGGGCGCGCTGGGCGAGCAGGGCGACGGAGTCGGCGAGCGGGCAGGCGCCGAGGTGCTCGGCGACGGCGTGGGCGAGGCGGAGCAGTTCCCGGGCGCGGTCGCGCTCGTCGTCGCCGGCGGACGCTGTGAGCAGGGCCTCGGCGAGGCGGTGGCGGACGCGGGCGAGGTCGTAGGGGCGGTCCAGGCATTCGAAGGCGGTGACCACGTCGGACCAGGTGTCGGCGGTGTCCTGGCCCTCGGCGCGGGCGAGTTCGGCGCGGACCCACCGTTCGTGGGCTAGCCAGACGGGGGCGCCGGTGGTGACCTTCTTGGCGGCCTCCAGGATGCGGGCGAGTGCCTCGGCCCGGCCAGGTCCGGCGACGGGCAGCGCGCGGGCGTCGGCCTCGGCGGTGGCGGCGGCGAGGAGCAGCGGCCAGCCGTAGCGGGCCGTGCCGGGCGGGAAGCCGGCGGCCAGGGAGCCGGCGACCTCGGTGCGGACGTCCACCAGGCGGCCCTCGCCGGCCGCCACGCCGATCGCGATGCGGGCCAGGGGCAAGGACTGCTGGGGCATGGTGTCGTGGGTGCCGAGATAGTCGCGGGCGGCGGTCAGTTGGCGGGCGGCCTCGGTCAGGTCGCCCCGGCCCAGGGCGAGATGGGCCAGGCAGAGGGCGCCGGCGCCCTGCGGTTTCGCGCTGTGGCCCACCCGCAGGGCGTTCCTGGCGGCGTCGGCGGACTCGTCCCAGCGGCCCAGGAAGTAGAGGGACTTGGAGAGGTTCGCCCACACCCAGGCCTCGGTGTCGAGGAGACCGAAGCGCCGGGTGAAGGGGATGCCCTCCTCCAGGAGTGTCACGGCTTCGGCGGCCCGGCCGACCCCTTCGAGTTCGGAGGGCAGGTTCACATAGGCCCGGCCGGCGACGTAGGCGACGCCTTCCTCCAGGGCCCGCTGCTTCACCTCGTACATCTCCGCGAGGCCCGCGTCGAGGTCGCCCGCGTCGACGATGAGGCCGCCGAGGGTGAGGCGGGCGTTCAGTTCGATCTCGCGGGCGCCGACCATGCGCGCGTACTCCACGGCCCGCTCGGCGGCCGACAGGGCCTCGGGGCCGGGTTCGTGGAGCATGGACCAGTTGGCGACGTTGGCGAGGACCTCGGCGTGCACCTCGGAGGGCGGCAGGCCGCGTACCAGCTCCTGCGCGGTGCCCAGTTCCTTCCAGCCGTCGCCGCGGGCCTGGGCCTGCACCAGGCGGGAGCGCTGGACCCAGAACCAGGCGGCGCGCAGGGGGTCGCCCTCGTCCTCCAGGAGGTGCAGGGCGCGCTTGGTGATCTTCAGGGCTCGTTCGCGTTCCCCGGACAGCCGGCCGGCGACGGCGGCCTCGGCCATGAGGTCGAGGTAGCGCAGCGGGGTGGTGGCGGGGTCGCAGCCGCAGGGCGGGTAGACCTCGGTGTAGTCGATGGGGCGCAGTTCGTCCCGGACGGTCTCGGGGGCGGTGTCCCACAGCTCCATCGCCCGTTCCAGGAGCCGGAGTTGTTCGCTGTAGGCATGGCGGCGGCGGGCTTCGACGGAGGCGTCGAGGACGGCGGGCAGGGCCTTGGCCGGGTCGTGGGCGTGGTACCAGTAGCTGGCCAGGCGCATGACGCGCTCGTCGGCGGGGACCAGCGTGGGGTCCGCCTCCAGGGCCTCGGCGTAGCGGCGGTTGAGGCGGGAGCGCTCGCCGGGCAGCAGGTCGTCGCCGACGGCCTCGCGGACCAGGGAGTGGCGGAAGCGGTAGCCGTCGCCGGCCGGGGTGGGGAGCAGGATGTTGGCGTTCACCGCGGCCCGCAGCGCCTCGATGAGGTCGTCCTCGGCGAGCCGGGCGACGCCGGCGAGCAGCCGGTACTCGACGGTGGAGCCGCCCTCGGCGACGATCCGGGCGACCCGCTGGGCGCTCTCGGGCATCCCCTCGACGCGGACCAGGAGCAGGTCGCGCAGGGAGTCGGTGAGGCCGGCGCGGCAGCCCTCGGTGGCGCAGACGGCGAGTTCCTCGACGAAGAAGGCGTTGCCGTCGGAGCGTTCGAAGATGTCGTCGACCTGGCCGGGGTCCGGTTCGGCGGCGAGGATGCCGGCTATCTGGCGGCCGACCTCCTCGCGGTTGAAGCGGGCGAGCTCGATGCGGCGGACGGTGCGCAGGCGGTCGAGTTCGGCGAGCAGGGGGCGCAGCGGGTGGCGGCGGTGGATGTCGTCGGCGCGGTAGGTGGCGAGGACGACGAGGCGGCCGGTGCGCAGGGTGCGGAAGAGGTAGGCCAGGAGGTGGCGGGTGGAGGCGTCGGCCCAGTGCAGGTCCTCCAGGGCGACGACGACGGTGCGGTCGGCGGCGACGCGCTCCAGGACGCGGGCGGTGAGCTCGAAGAGCCGGGCCATGCCCTCTTCGTCGTGCCGGCCGGCCCCTTGGGCGGTGAACGTGTCGCCGATCTCCGGGAGCAGCCTGGTCAGCTCCTCCTCCTGTCCGGCGGCCGCGGCGGCGAGCTCGTCGGGCAGTTCGCGGCGCAGGGCGCGCAGGGCGGTGGAGAAGGGGGCGAAGGGCAGGCCGTCGGCGCCGATCTCGACGCAGCCGCCGAGCGCGACGACGGCACCCTCGCGGCAGGCCGCGGTGGCGAACTCCTCGACCAGCCGGGTCTTGCCGACGCCGGCCTCGCCGCCGATCAGCAGGGCCTGGGGCTCGCCCGCGGCGGCCCGCGCGAGCGCCTCGTTCAGAGTGGCCAGCTCCTCGCTTCGGCCGACGAACACGGGACTGACGGACTTGGTCTCCACGAGCCCGAGCATCGCACGCGGGTCGGACAGTGCGGCACTCGTTTTCGCCGGGAGAAGAGTCGTGCGAGCGGCGCCGGTGCTCGCGAGGGCGCTTCCGGCCCCCGCGTACACGGCCGCCCCCACCGCGGGCAGGTGCGGCAGGGGCGGAGTCGGGGATCGTGTGGTCGTACGGCTGTCGTGTTCTTGAGGACGGCCCTCCCCCGTGGGGCCGTCCTCCCTGAGCCGGGCGCTCATGCGGTGCGGGACCGCAGCCGGCGAAGGCGCGGAGTATGGGACTCCTTCTCGGCTTCGTGGCGGGCTGCCCGGCGGGTGCGGGAGGCCTCGCGGGCCATGCGCTCCTGCTCGGCCCGGCGGATGAGCTCGGCGGAACGGATCTGCGAGATCTCGTACTCGTACATGGTGTGTCCCTCGTGAGAGTCGGTTTCCGGTGTCGCTTTCTGCGATGCCTCAACCTTCGTCTCCCAGGGGGGTGCGCCACATCGGGAGAGTTCCGCATCTTCGGGGGTGCGGGGGGCCTTAGACGCGCCGGAGGGGCCTCATGGGCTCCGTAAGGTGCTTACGGATGCCCTAAGGCCCCTCGTGACCTGCGGTGATTCAGCTGCTGGAGACCGTTCCGAGCAGGACGTCGGTGTACTTGAGGACGGCCAGGAGCAGGCCGATGACACCGAGGGCGACACCGCCCCAGGAGACGGACTTGATCCAGGCGGGCTGCGGCTTGCCGGGAGCGCCGAACGCGGGACGGATCAGCACGACGGCGCCGACGACCAGGGCGAGCAGCGCGAACACGCCGGCCCACAGGGCGGTGGCGTGCCACGCCTGGTAGTACCCCTGGTCGAGCAGCTTGGCGATGCTCGCGGACGAGGAGGTCTGCGACTCCAGCTGGCCCTTGAGCTCCTGGCGGGCGGAGGCGATGGTGCCGACCCAGCTGCCGCTGAGCGAGACGAACCCGAGCGCGGCGGAGACGACCGCTGCCGCGCCCTGGCCGACGCCGGTGGGGCCTTCCTCGTCGCCCTCGGAACCGCCCTCGACGAGGTCGTCCTCGACAAGGTCGGCCTCGACGGACGCCTCCTCCTCGGTCTCGGCTGCGGTGGTGTCCACCGTCTCCTCGTCGGGCTTCACTTCGGTGGCCTCGGTCACGGCCTCGTCATCAGTCTTGGTGGTTCCCATACCTCGCACCGTACGGACGCTGGATGAGAGGTCTCTGAGTGTTCGCCGGAGCGGTCCACAGAGCCCTCTGCCTATTGGTTGTTCGCGGCACGCCCGCGTGCTTCACGCCACTCCGGGGCCAGAATCGACCACACCTCCGAGTCGTGCCGCACCCCACCATAGGGGTATGCCTCGCGGTGTACGCCATCGCGGCTGAATCCGAGCCTCCGGGCCACGTTCAGGCTGGGCACGTTCCCCGAGGCAGCGATCCATTCGACGCGGTGGATGCCGCGTTCCTCGACGGCCCAGTCGATGAGGAATCGCATCGCGCGCGTTATCAGTCCGCGACCCGCCGCGGCGGGCTCCAGCCAGCAGCCGACCTCCGCGTTGCCCGCGGCCGCGTCGAAGTTCAGCGTGAGGACGCCGCCGACGAGCTTCCCGTCCAGCCAGATGCCGTGGTAGGAGCCGGTGTCGGCGGCGCGCATGTCGGCGTACCGCTGGAGCGTCTCGCGTGCGGAGGGCACGTCCACGGCCCCTTGCCCGAACGGGATGAACTGCCCGATGAACTCGCGCCCGCGCTCCAGGTTCGCCAGGAACTCCTCGGCGTGCCAGGGCTCCAGCGGCCGCAGTTCGGCCCCGTCGTCACCCAGGGATATCGCGTACATCGCCCCGCTGCTCCTTCTCCAGTTCCGCCACGACGTCAGTGAGCCTCTCATGGGCGGCACGGCACTCGGGCGGCTCGATGCTGATGCGGGGCAGACGGGTGTCGAGCCAGCGGGGCAGCCACCAGTTGGCGCCGCCGAGCATGTGCATGAGGGCCGGGACGAGGAGCGTACGGAGCACGAAGGCGTCCAGGGCGACGGCGGAGGCGAGCGCGATGCCGAACATGGCGATCACGCGGTCGCCGCTGAGCACGAAGGCGAGGAAGACCGAGATCATGATCACGGCCGCCGAGTTGATCACCCGGCTCGTTTCGGCGAGGCCGACGCGTACGGCGCGCCGGTTGTCGCCGGTCTCCAGCCACTCCTCGTACATCCGGCTGACCAGGAACACCTGGTAGTCCATGGAGAGGCCGAAGAGGACCGAGACCATGATCACGGGCAGGAAGGGCTCGATCGGGCCCGCGCGGCCGAGGCCCAGCAGTTCGCTGCCCCAGCCCCACTGGAACATCGCGACGACGACGCCGAAGGCGGCGGCGACCGCGGCCACGTTCATCGCGGCGGCCTTGACCGGGATGCCGATGGACCGGAAGGCCAGCAGCAGGAGCAGACAGCCGAGGCCGATGACGACCCCGACGAACAGGGGCAGCTTGCCGACGATGACGTCCGCGAAGTCGTCGTACGACGCCGTCACACCGCCGACCTTCAGGTCGAGGGAGGTGCCGGTCTCGGCGCGCGCCAGCACCTCGGTGCGCAGCCGGTCGACGAGGTCGCTGGTCTTCTGCGACTGGGGTTCGGAGGTCGGGACGATCGTGAAGTACGCGGTGTCGCCGCCGGTGTCGTAGGTCACCGGGGTCACCGAGGCGACGCCCTCGGTGGTGCGGATGGTGGCGTCGAGGTTGTCGAGGGCGAGCTTGTCCTCGGCGCCGTCGACGCGCGTCACCACCGTCAGCGGCCCGTTGACGCCGGGTCCGAAGCCGTCGGCGAGGAGGTCGTAGGCCTGCCGGGTGGTGGACGACTTGGGGTCGTTGCCCTGGTCGGAGGTGCCCAGGTGGAGGGAGAGCGTGGGCAGCGCGAGGACGGTCATCACGACCAGCGCGACGACGCCGAGCACCTTGGGGTGGCGCTCCACGAACGCCGACCAGCGGTGCGCGAACCCGGTCGGCAGCTCGGGCTGCGGCCCGTGCTCGTCCAGCCGTCGCCGCTCGCGCCGGCTGAGGGCGCGCATGCCGATGAAGGACAGCAGGGCGGGCAGCAGCGTCACGGAGGCGGCGACTGTCAGGACGACCGTGAGCGAGGCGGCTATCGCGACGCCGTTCAGGAAGCTGAGCCGCAGGATCAGCATCCCCAGCAGGGCGATGCAAACGGTGGCACCCGCGAAGACCACGGCCCGTCCGGTCGTCGCCACGGCGTTGGTGACGGCCTCGGTGACCGACAGCCCGCGTTTCAGCCCGCGCCGGTGTCTGGTCACGATGAACAGGGCGTAGTCGATGCCGACGCCGAGCCCGATCAGCATGCCGAGCATGGGCGCGAAGTCGGCGACCGTCATGGCGTGCCCGAGCAGCACGATCGCGCCGTAGGCGGTGCCGACGCTCACCAGCGCGGTGGCGATGGGCAGCACGGAGGCGGCGAGCGAGCCGAAGGCCAGGAACAGTACGGCGGCGGCCACGACCACACCGACGATCTCCGCCACATGCCCGCCGGACGACTCGGTGAGGGCGACGGCGCTGCCGCCGAGCTCCACCTGGAGCCCGTCGGCGTCGGCGGCTTCGGCGGTGCGGACGACGGCCTCCGCCTCGGACTTGTCGATGTCCTCGGCCCGGTCCTCGAAGGTGACGGTGGCGTACGCGGTGTGCCCGTCGGCGCTGATCCGGCCGGCGCCCTGACCGTCGTAGGGGCTGCTCACGGAGGCGACCCCGGGCAGGTCCGCGATCTTGTCGAGGGTGTCGGTCATCGTCTGCTCGACGTCGGCGGCGCGGACGCTGCCGGAGGCGGTGTGCCAGACGACGGTGTCGCTGTCGCCGCCGAGTCCCGGGAAGCCCTGCTGCAGCAGCTTGGTGGCGGCGCCGGACTCGGTGCCGGGGGCCTCGTAGTCGTTCGAGTACGCCGAGCCGGTGACAGCGGCGGCCGCGCCGACCCCGACGAGCAGGAGAAGCCACATCGCGACCGCGACGAGACGGTGCCGAACACACCAGCGTGCAAGGGCTGCCACGAACCAGCTCCCGGGGCGAAATATGGATCTTTGACCGGGAACAGCCCGCAAAGAACGCATGAGCAAGGAGAGAACACTCTTGCAGGCAGAAAAGATCGTTTACGCCATTCGTGCGCCGATTCACAAGAGTGGGAGGCAGATCACAGGACAGTAACGGCGACTCTGTCACCTCGGCCGAATCAGTCGAACTGGTCCCCCAGCGCCATCACCATCACCCCGACGATCAGCAGCCACAGTGCCCGCCGGGTGCGCCCCCGGGAGCCGAGCACCGCGGCCAGCGCGCAGATGGCGGCGCCGAAGCCGTAGGCGCCCGGCACCACGGCCGGGGCCGACCCGGTCAGCCGGAGCAGGGACGCGGCAAGGCCCGCCAGAGTCAGCAGCGTTCCCGTGCCGGCCGCCGTCCAGCGGGCCCGGCGGGCGTCGTAGGCCGTGTCCATCACGTCCTCGACGTCCCGTATCTCGGAATCATCTCGTCCGCTCATGGCGGGCGAGCCTAGCGCGTCCTCCTGAGAAACCGGCTGCGGCCCGGACCACACAACTGCTAGCTTCCGCTGGTCAGCCGTCACCGGCCCCTCGCCGACGACCGAAGCGGGTGCATTGTTTGAAGGTCCGACCGAGCTCCTACGCATCGACTTCCACTACGAAGATCCCAAGGAGCCCGTTCACCGATGTCCGACATCACCGCCAGGACCTCGAACGACCCTCTGACTGACCGGGTGACGCACCCGGACTACCCGCGCAGCAGCCAGTACGACGCCCGTTGGACCGTCGACAACCAGATGGGCCCGAACGCCCTGTGGCTGCTGGAATGGCTGGCCCCCGCCCTCGGCCTGGACACCCTGCGCCCCTGTGCGCGCGTGCTCGACCTGGGCTGCGGCCGGGCGATGACCTCGGTCTTCCTGGCCCGGGAGTTCCACGCCCAGGTCACCGCGGCCGACCTGTGGGTCAAGCCCGACGAGAACGCCGGGCGCATCGCCGAGGCCGGTTTCGCCGACCGCGTGCAGCCGGTCCACGCCGAGGCGCACGACCTGCCCTTCGCGGAGAGCACCTTCGACGCGATCGTGAGCATCGACGCGTACCAGTACTTCGGCACCGCCGACCTCTACCTGCCCACCCTCGCCCGGCTGCTCAAGCCCGGCGGCCGGATCGGCGTCGTCATGCCGGCGGTTCGGGAGGAACTGACGGGTGCCGAACCGCCGGAGCACCTCAAGTCCTGGTGGGAGCCCGACTTCTGGTGCTTCCACTCGGCCGACTGGTGGCGCCGCCACTGGACCCGCAGCGGCGCCGTCGAGGTCGAGACGGCCGACTGGCAGCCGGACGGCTGGAAGCACTGGCTGCTGTGGTGCGAGATCGTCGCCGACGAGAGCCCGGAGGAGTTCCACCGCACGATGGCCCGCCGGGTCGGCGAGATGGTCCGCGCCGACGAGGGCCGCACGCTGGGCTTCGTACGCGTCGTGGGACGCCGTAAGGAGAAGTAGGCAGAAAGCGTTACGGCCCCGGAGGGGATCCCTCCGGGGCCGTACCGTGTGCTGCTGCTCAGCCCTCGCTGACGCCCAGCTTCTCCAGGATCAGCTCCTTGACGCGGGCCGCGTCGGCCTGGCCGCGGGTGGCCTTCATGACCGCGCCGACCAGGGCGCCGGCCGCGGCGACCTTGCCGGAGCGGATCTTGTCGGCGATGCCCGGGTTGCCGGCGATGGCCTCGTCGACGGCGGCGCCGAGAGCACCCTCGTCGGAGACGACCTTCAGACCGCGCTTGTCGACGACCTCGTCCGGGGTGCCTTCGCCCGCGAGGACGCCCTCGATGACCTGGCGGGCCAGCTTGTCGTTCAGGTCACCCTTCGAGACCAGCTCGGAGACGCGGGCGACCTGGACCGGCGTGATGGCCAGCTCGTCCAGCGACTTGCCCGACTCGTTGGCGCTGCGGGCCAGTTCGCCCATCCACCACTTGCGCGCGGAGGCCGCGTCGGCACCGGCGTCGATGGTGGCGACGATCGGGTCCAGGGCGCCGGCGTTGAGGATCGCCTGCATGTCGGTGGCGGAGACGCCCCACTCGGCGAGCAGCCGGTTGCGGCGGGCCAGCGGCAGTTCGGGCAGTCCGGCGCGGATCTCCTCGACCCACTCGCGCGAGGGGGCCACGGGGACCAGGTCGGGCTCCGGGAAGTACCGGTAGTCCTCGGCCTCCTCCTTCACGCGGCCCGAGGTCGTCGACCCCGTGTCCTCGTGGAAGTGCCGGGTCTCCTGGATGATCGTCCCGCCGCTGCTGAGCACCGCGGCATGCCGCTGGATCTCGAAGCGGGCCGCACGCTCCACGGAACGCAGCGAGTTGACGTTCTTCGTCTCGGAGCGCGTGCCGAACTTCTCGGTGCCGTTCGGACGCAGCGACAGGTTCACGTCGCAGCGCATCTGCCCCATCTCCATGCGGGCCTCGGAGACGCCGAGCGCCCGGATGACCTCGCGGAGCTCACGAACGTACGCCCGCGCGACCTCGGGAGCGCGCTTGCCCGCGCCCTCGATCGGCTTGGTGACGATCTCGATGAGCGGGATGCCTGCGCGGTTGTAGTCCAGCAGGGAGTGGGACGCGCCGTGGATACGACCCGTCGCGCCGCCCACGTGGGTCGACTTGCCGGTGTCCTCCTCCATGTGGGCGCGCTCGATCTCCACGCGGAAGGTCTCGCCGTCCTCCAGCTGTACGTCGAGGTAGCCGTTGAAGGCGATCGGCTCGTCGTACTGGGAGGTCTGGAAGTTCTTCGGCATGTCCGGATAGAAGTAGTTCTTCCGGGCGAAGCGGCACCACTCGGCGATCTCGCAGTTCAGCGCGAGACCGATCTTGATCGCCGACTCGATGCCGATCGCGTTGACGACCGGGAGCGCGCCGGGCAGGCCGAGGCAGGTGGGGCAGGTCTGCGTGTTGGCGTCCTGACCGAGCTCGGTCGAACAGCCGCAGAACATCTTGGTCTTGGTGCCGAGTTCGACATGGACCTCAAGGCCCATGACGGGGTCGTACGACGCCAGCGCGTCCTCGTACGACACCAGGTCGGTCGTGGTGGTCACGGTGAAACTTCCCTCTCAGCCCAGCAGGACGTCGTCGTCGCCCAGCCGCTTCAGCTCGCGGTACAGGATGGCGAGGCCGGTGACGATCGCGACCGCGGAGACGGTGGCGTCGATCAGCCGCAGGGTGTCCTGCTCGGCACGGGCCTTCTTGATCCTCTTGGCGACACCGATCGCGCCGAAGGCGGTGGTGGCGATGGACACGTACGTACCGGACTTGGACTTCTTGAAGTCCTGGGCCTTGGTCAGTGCCTTGGTCACAGCGACGGAGCCTCCTCGAGCAGCGGGTGCCCCCACTTTTCCACGAAGGCGGCCTCGACGGCTGCGCCGACCTTGTAAAGACGGTCGTCCTTCAGCGCCGGGGCGATGATCTGCAGACCCACCGGGAGGTTGTCCTCGGGCGCCAGACCGCACGGGAGCGACATCGCCGCGTTGCCCGCGAGGTTGGTCGGGATGGTGCAGAGGTCCGCGAGGTACATCGCCATCGGGTCGTCGGCGCGCTCGCCGATCGGGAAGGCGGTGGTCGGCGTGGTCGGCGACACGATGACGTCGACCTGCTCGAAGGCCTTCTCGAAGTCGCGCGTGATGAGCGTGCGGACCTTCTGCGCGCTGCCGTAGTAGGCGTCGTAGTAACCGCTGCTCAGCGCGTACGTGCCGAGCATGATCCGGCGCTTCACCTCGGGGCCGAAGCCCGCCTCACGGGTGAGGGAGGTGACCTCCTCGGCCGAGTGGGTGCCGTCGTCGCCGGTCCGCAGGCCGTAGCGCAGGCCGTCGAAGCGGGCGAGGTTGGAGGAGCACTCGGAGGGCGCGATCAGGTAGTACGCGGAGAGCGCCAGGTCGAAGGACGGGCAGTCCAGCTCGACGATCTCGGCGCCGAGGTCCTTCAGCAGGGCGACGGACTCGTCGAAGCGCTGGATGACACCGGCCTGGTAGCCCTCGCCGCGGAACTGCTTGACGACACCGACGCGCATGCCCTCGACGCTGCCGTTGCGGGCGGCCTCGACGACCGGCGGGACCGGTGCGTCGATCGACGTGGAGTCGAGCGGGTCGTGCCCGGCGATGACCTCGTGCAGGAGGGCCGCGTCCAGGACAGTACGGGCGCAGGGGCCGCCCTGGTCGAGGGAGCTGGAGAAGGCGACCATGCCGTAGCGGGAGACCGCCCCGTACGTCGGCTTCACGCCCACCGTGCCGGTGACGGCGGCCGGCTGGCGGATGGAGCCGCCGGTGTCGGTGCCGATGGCGAGGGGCGCCATGTGCGCGGCCAGCGCGGCGGAGGAGCCGCCGCCGGAGCCGCCGGGGATGCGGGTGAGGTCCCACGGGTTGCCGGTGGGCCCGTACGCGCTGTTCTCGGTGCTGGACCCCATGGCGAACTCGTCCATGTTGGTCTTGCCGAGGATGACGACGTCGGCGGCCTTCAGCTTCTTGGTGAGGGTCGCGTCGTACGGCGGAATCCAGCCTTCGAGGATCTTCGAGCCGACCGTGGTCGGGATGCCCTCGGTGGTGAAGATGTCCTTGAGCGCGAGGGGGACACCGGCGAGCGGCCCGAGCTTCTCGCCGCGCTCGCGCTTCTCGTCGACGGCACGGGCCTGGGCGAGGGCGCCCTCGCGGTCGACGTGCAGGAAGGCGTGCACCTTCTCGTCGACGGCCTCGATCCGCGCCAGGTGGGCCTCGGTGACCTGCACCGCGGTGAGCTCACCGGAAGCGATCTTCGCGGCGGTCTCGGCGGCGGTGAGCTTGATGATGTTGTCCGTCATGACTTCTTAGTCCTCCCCCAGGATCTGCGGCACCTTGAAACGCTGCTGCTCCTGGGCCGGGGCGCCGGAGAGCGCCTGCTCGGGGGTGAGCGACGGACGGACCTCGTCCGCCCGCATGACGTTGGTCAGCGGGAGCGGGTGCGAGGTCGGCGGTACGTCTTGGTCGGCGACCTCGCTGACGCGGGCCACCGCGCCGATGATGTCGTCCAGCTGTCCCGCGAAGTGTTCGAGCTCTTCGGGCTTCAGCTCCAGACGCGCCAGCCGGGCGAGGTGGGCGACCTCCTCGCGCGTGATGCCAGGCATGCAGCGTTCCTCTGGGGTGAGTGTGTGTGGTTTGGGCCCAATCCTAGGGGGCGAGGGCCTCCGGCCGTTAAACGAATTCGGAGGGGGTGCCGGGACTGCGTTGTTCGGCGGCTGCGGGTCCCTTGTGGCTCGTCGCGCCCGCGCGGCGGACCGCAGATCGATACAGCCTGCGCCCCTAGGGGGCGTTCACTCCGCCGCCGGCAAAGCCGCCCTTGGCCGCTGCCAACCCCGCGACCCCCGCGCCCGCAGCCACGCCGTCGTCTCCTCGGCCGGCATCGCGGCCGCGACCAGCCAGCCCTGTACGGCGTCGCAGCCCAGGTCGCGCAAGCGCTCCCACGTCTCGTCGTCCTCGACGCCCTCCGCGACGACCAGCAGGCCCAGCGAGTGCGCCAGGTCGACCGTGCACCGCACGATCTCCGCGTCCTCGGCGTCGACCGCTAGCCGCGCCACGAAGGACCGGTCGATCTTCAGTTCGCTGACCGGCAGCCGCCGCAGGTGCACCAGCGACGAATAGCCCGTACCGAAGTCGTCCAGGGACATCTTCACGCCGTGCCCGGTCAGCCCGGCCAGGGTGTCGGCCGCCCGCTGCGGATCCTCCAGCAGGACGTGCTCGGTTATCTCCAGCTGCAGGGCCCCGGCAGGGACGCCGTGCCGCGCCAGCCGCGCCGCCACCGACCCGGCGAACCCCGGCGTGTGGACGTCCCGCGGCGACACGTTGACCGCGACCGGCACATGCAGCCCCTGCGCCCGCCACCGGGCGACCTGCCCGAGCGCCGTCTCCAGCACGTACTCGGTGAGATGGGGCATCAGCCCCGACGACTCGGCGATCGCTATGAACTCGTCCGGCGGCACCTTCCCCCGCTCGGGATGCACCCAGCGGACCAGTGCCTCCAGGCCGGCGACCTGTCCGTCGAAGCGGACCTTCGGCTGGTAGTGCAGCTGCACCTCGTGCGCGTCCAGCGCCCGCCGCAGATCGCCGAGGAGCCCCAGCCGGTCCGGGGTGTTCGAGTCCCGCTTCGACTCGTACACCTCGACGCCCGTACGGTCCCGCTTCGCCTGGTACATCGCGACATCGGCCCGCCGCAGCAGCCCCTCCGCGTCCAGGGCGTGGTCGGGGAAGACCGCGACGCCCGCGCTGGCCTCCAGGACGAGCGTGAGCCCGTCCAGGTCGAGGGGTGAGCTGAGCTCGGCGACGAGGCCGCGGGCGACCCGCGTCGCGGACGTCGTGGAGTCGGCGACCGGCAGCAGCACGGCGAACTCGTCGCCGCCGAGCCGCGCGGCCTCCGCCCCGCGCGGCAGGGCGGCCCGCAGCCGGTCCGCGATCTGCAGCAGCAGCCGGTCGCCGGCGAGATGCCCGAGCGTGTCGTTGACGGACCGGAAGCGGTCCAGGTCGATGAGCATCAGGGCGGCGCGGGCGCCGATCCGCTCGGCGTCGTCCAGCGCGGTCCAGATGCGCTCGAGGAGCCACTGCCGGTTGGGCAGTCCGGTCAGCGGGTCGCGCAGCTGTTCCTCGGCGCGGGCGCGGGCAATCCACAGGGTGGAGTCGAGGGCGACCAGCGGGATGGAGAACAGCGGCAGCAGCACCGGCTGGGCGACGGCGACGACGCAGACCAGCGGGGCGATGCCGAGCAGCGCGACCGCGACCAGGCCCTGTCTGACCAGGGCGGTGCGGGCGACGGTGGGCAGGCCGCGGTGGCGCGGGGCGTGCAGGTACCAGAGCAGGGCGCGGGTGACCAGGAGGTAGGCGGCGGCGACCAGCACCACCTCGGGGGCGGTGTAGAGGGTCCAGGCGTCCGGGTTCCAGGGTTTCTCCACGGACGGCACGCGGCCGAAGACGCCGAGCACGAGGGCGCCGGCGGCGATGCCGAGGATGTCCACGGCGCCGTGCAGGACGCCCTGCCGCCAGCGGTTGCGCCGGGCTATGCCGACCAGCACGACGACGGTGAGGCTGACCATGCCGGCCGGCACCCAGCCGTAGAGCAGCAGGACGGCGAGGGTGAGGGCGGCGCCGGAGCCGGTGCCGCCCCACCAGCGGGAGCGGCCGAGCATGACCAGGTGGCCGACGATGATGCCGGTGAGGACCGCGAGGGACCAGCCGACGCTGCCGGACGGGAAGAGCGCGTGCGTGCCGGTGAAGGCGCGGTAGAAGCCGGCGCCGAGGACGAAGGCGGCCGAGCCGACGACCGCCGCGGGCAGCGCGGGCCAGGACAGGTGCCGTTCGTGTTCCGCGTCGGGCAGGCCGTGGTTGTGTCCGGAGGTGAGCGGCGGCACACCGCGGGTGTCCGTCACGGTGTACTGTCCGGTGCCCCGCCCCTCGGCGGCCGGACGCGCCGGGGGCCGCACGGTCCACCGGCTCGCCCGCCAGGCACCGGCGACCCTGAGGCGGCGCAGCCGTGAGTCAGGGGCGGCGCTCTCGGTCGGTTCCATTCCCGTCCCTCTCACAGCCGGCGGTGCCCACGCCACGCGGCCCGATGCCCGACATCCATCAACGTCGGCCGCGTTGGAAAACCCTTCCCCTTGCTCATCAGGAGCAAGGGGATGCCCCGACCGCAGCTGGGCACGGCAGGCGCACACCTCAACAGTAGGCCGCAGAAGGCTTCCACGGGCAGCGGTCGTCCACGGTTGCCCGAATGCGACCCGGCCACCCGTATGCATCTGGTATGCGCCGATCGGGTGACCTTCAACCGCTACTCCTCTGTGGGGAGTGCCACTTCGGCCGCCGCTTCGGGTCCCTGTTCCAGCAGGACGTTGAACCCTTCCTCGTTCAGAACAGGCACCTTGAGCTGCATCGCCTTGTCGTACTTCGAACCAGGATTGTCACCCACGACAACGAAAGAGGTCTTCTTCGAAACCGAACCGGTCACTTTCGCTCCCCGGCTCTGCAGCGCCTCCTTGGCCCCGTCGCGCGTGAAGTGCTCGAGAGTGCCGGTGACGACGACGGTCATCCCCTCGAGCGGGCGCGGGCCTTCGTCCTCGCCGGAGCCCTCCTCCTCCATGCGCACGCCGGCCGCCCGCCACTTGCGGAGGATCTCCTGGTGCCACTCCTCGGCGAACCACTCCTTGAGGGAGGCGGCGATGATCCCGCCGACCCCGTCGGTGTTGGCCAGCTCCTCCTCCGAGGCCTGCTCGATGCGCTCGATCGAGCGGAACTCGCGGGCCAGCGCCTCGGCGGCGACCGGGCCGACATGACGGATCGACAGACCGGTCAGGACGCGGGCGAGCGGGCGCTCCTTGGCCGCGGCGATGTTCTCCAGCATGGCGAGCGCGTTCTTCTTCGGCTCGCCCTGCTGGTTGGCGAAGACCGTGGCGACCTTCTCCTCGCCCGTCTTCGGGTCGCGCTTGGGCAGGCCGCTGTCCTGGTCGAGGACGTACGCCTTGATGGGCAGCAGCTGCTCGACGGTGAGGTCGAACAGGTCGCCCTCGTCGGTCAGCGGCGGGTCGGCCGGCTCCAGCGGCTTGGTCAGGGCGGCCGCGGCGACGTAACCGAAGTGCTCGATGTCCAGCGCCTTGCGTCCTGCCAGGTAGAACAGGCGCTCGCGCAACTGGGCCGGGCAGGTGCGGGCGTTGGGGCAGCGCAGGTCGACGTCGCCCTCCTTCATCGGCCGGAGCGCCGTACCGCACTCGGGGCACTCGGCCGGCATCACGAACTCGCGCTCGCTGCCGTCCCGCAGGTCGACGACCGGGCCGAGGATCTCCGGGATGACGTCACCGGCCTTGCGCAGCACGACCGTGTCGCCGATCAGGACGCCCTTCGCCTTGACGACGTCCTGGTTGTGCAGGGTGGCGAACTCGACCTCCGAGCCGGCCACCGTCACCGGCTCGACCTGGGCGTACGGAGTGACCCGGCCCGTGCGGCCCACGCCCACGCGGATGTTGATGAGCTTGGTGTTGACCTCCTCCGGCGCGTACTTGTACGCGATCGCCCAGCGGGGGGCGCGGGAGGTGGAGCCGAGGCGGCCCTGGAGCGGGATCTCGTCGAGCTTGAC
Organism: Streptomyces sp. NPDC047081; assembly: GCF_040643775.1. Taxonomy (NCBI): domain Bacteria; kingdom Bacillati; phylum Actinomycetota; class Actinomycetes; order Kitasatosporales; family Streptomycetaceae; genus Streptomyces; species Streptomyces sp. NPDC047081. Next base: position 90,226 of record NZ_JBEYUY010000025.1, read on the forward strand.
GACCACGCCGTCGATCTCGTGCGCCACGGAGTGGCGGTTCTCGCCGTAGTACGCGATGAACTCCCTTACGCCGTCGAGGTCGTCGACCACCTTGTTGTGCGTGGAGGTGGGCAGGCCCCAGGTCTTGAGCAGGTCGTAGCCCTGGGACAGGCGGGTCAGGCCCTCGAAGCCCTCCAGGACGCCGATGCCGTGCACGACCATGTGGAGGGGGCGGCCCGCGGTGACGCGCGGGTCCTTCTGGCGCAGTGAACCCGCCGCAGCGTTGCGCGGGTTGGCGAAGGGCTTGTCGCCGGCCTCCACCAGGCGGGCGTTGAGCTCCTCGAACTTCTCCATCGGGAAGTAGACCTCGCCGCGGATCTCCACGACGTCGGGGACCTTGTCACCCTTCAGCCTGTCCGGAATCTCCTTGATTGTGCGTACATTTGGGGTGATGTCCTCACCGGTGCGGCCGTCGCCTCGGGTCGCCGCGCGGGTGAGACGGCCGTGCTCGTAGGTGAGGTTGACGGCGAGGCCGTCGACCTTGAGCTCGCACAGGAGGTGGTAGTCGGGCCCGCCGACGTCCTTGGCGACGCGCTCGGCCCAGGCGGCCAGCTCCTCGTCGCTGAAGGCGTTGTCCAGGGAGAGCATGCGCGAGCGGTGCTGGACCGCCGTGAACTCGGTCTCGTACGCCCCCGCGACCTTCTGGGTCGGCGAGTCCGGCGTCCGCAGCTCGGGGTGCTTCTCCTCCAGCGCCTCCAGGGAGCGCAGGAGCTTGTCGAAGTCCGCGTCGCTGATGACCGGGGCGTCGTTCACGTAGTACCGGAAGCGGTGCTCCTCGATCTGCTCAGCGAGCTGCGCGTGCTGCTCCCGTGCCTCGGCGGGCACCGTCGTCTCCGCTTGCTTTTCGCCGGCCACCGTGTTGTCCTCCCGTTACTCTGGGTTGTCCGCGAGGGATCTCGCCGCCCGGACGCAGTGGGCGAGTGCCCTGCGCGCGTAGTCGGGGGAAGCCCCCGCGAGTCCGCACGACGGCGTGACCGTGACCGCCTCCGCGAGAAGCCCCGGTTGCAGCCCCAGCCTGCGCCACAGCGTCCTGACACCCATGACGCTACCGGCAGGGTCTGACAATCGGTCGTCCGTGCCCGGCACGACACCTGCGAAGAGCCGGGTACCCCCTTCCACCGCTTCGCCGATCGTGTCGTCGTCACGCTCGGTGAGGAGCGTGAAGTCGAAGGAGATCGCCGCCACGCCCGCCCGCCGAAGCAGGGCGAACGGGACGTCCGGTGCGCAGGAGTGGACCACGACCGGGCCGTCGCCGTGAACCCCCACGACGTCGCGGAGGGCGGCCTCGACGACCTGGCGGTCGACGGCACGGTGGGTGCGGTAGCCGCTGGCCGTCTTCACCTGGCCGCGCAGGACGGAGGTCAGGGAGGGCTCGTCGAGCTGGAGGACCAGCTGGGCGCCGGGCACGCGGCGCCGCAGCTCCGCGAGGTGCAGCCGCAGGCCCTCGGCGAGGGAGCCGGCCAGATCGCGGCAGGCGCCGGGGTCGGAGAGGGCGACCTCGCCGTTCCTGAGCTCCAGGGCGGCGGCCAGGGTCCAGGGACCCACCGCCTGCACCTTCAGCTGCCCCTCGTACCCCTGCGTGAACTCCTCCAGCGCGTCCAGGTCCTCGCCGAGCCAGGAGCGGGCGCGCTTGGTGTCGCGGCCGGGCCGGTCGCCGAGCCGCCAGCCGCTGGGCTCCACGCGCGCGTACAGCTCGACGAGCATGCCGGCGGTGCGTCCGATCATGTCGGCGCCGGGGCCGCGGGCGGGCAGTTCGGGCAGGAAGGGGAAGTCCTCGAAGGTGCCGGTGACCGTCTTCGCGGCCTCCCGGGCGTCCCCTCCGGGCATGGAGCCGACGCCGGTGGCGCCGCCGAAGCCGAACTCGCTCACTTCCCCGGCCTCACCGTCAGGTCGTTGACCTCGGCGTCCCTGGGCAGGTCGACGGCCATGAGGACGGCCGTGGCGACCGACTCGGGGTCGATCCACTTCGAGGGGTCGTACTCCTTGCCCTCCTGCTGGTGGACCTTGGCCTGCATCGGGCTCGCCGTGCGCCCCGGGTAGACCGAGGTGACGCGGACGCCGTTGCCGTGCTCCTCGTGGCGCAGCGAGTCCGCGAGGGCCTTGAGGCCGTGCTTGGAGGCGGCGTACGCGGACCAGTCGGCGTGGGCGTTCAGACCGGCGCCGGAGTTGACGAAGACCACGTGCCCGCGCGCGGCGCGCAGTTGCGGCAGGAAGTGGCGCGTCAGCTCGGCGGGCGCGATCAGGTTGACGTTGAGCTGGTGGCGCCAGGTCTTCGGGGTGAGCTCGCCGACCGGGCCCAGGTCGACCACACCGGCGATGTGCAGCAGCGAGTCCACGCGGTCCGGCAGCGTCTGGTGCGAGAAGGCCCAGGACAGCTTGTCGGGGTCGGCCAGGTCGCCGACCAGCGTCCGGGCGCCGGGGAACTCCGCGGCCAGCTCCTTGGCGCGGCCCGCGTCGCGCGCGTGCAGGACGAGTTCGTCCCCGCGCGCGTGGAGGCGGCGGGCGACGGCCGCGCCGATGCCGGAGCCGGCTCCGGTGATCACATGTGTAGCCATGCGGCCATGCTCGCACCCGCCGGCACCCGCGCGGCTCCCCAGGTCGCCTACTCGACTCCCCGGCTCTCCTCCAGGTAGGCCAGCGCCCCCACCGGCTCCTCCGCGAAGAACACGAGCTCGGTCAGGGGCACGGGCAGGAAGCCCTCGTCCTCCATGCGCCGGAACTGCTCCTTGAGGCCGTCGTAGAAGCCCGCGGTGTTCAGCAGCACCACCGGCTTGTCCGTGTGCCCGTGCTTCTTCAGCTCCAGGATCTCGGTCGCCTCGTCGAGCGTCCCCGCGCCACCCACCATGATCACCACGGCGTCGGCCTTCTCCAGGAGCAGCTTCTTGCGCTCGGCGAGGTCCTTGGCGATCACCATCTCGTCGACGCCCGGGCGCACCTTCGCGGCCAGGAACTCCACCGAGACCCCCACGAGCCGCCCTCCGGCCTCCTGCACGCCGTCCGCGACCACCTTCATCAGCCCGACGTCCGAACCGCCCCACACGAGCGTGTGCCCGCCCTTGCCCAGCAGTTTCGCGAACTCGCGCGCGGGGCGCGTGTATCGCTCGTCGAGGTCGGCGGCGGAGAGGAAGACGCAGATTCGCATGAGGCCACCGTACGCGGGAAGAACCGGGGCCCCGCGAACGCTTTTCCGGTATGGCCCAAGGACACACGATCACCATCGAGCAAGGCGACCAGCACGTGCGCGTGGTGCACGGCGACCAGATCCTCGCGGAGAGCGAACGGCCCCTCGTGCTCAGGGAGACGGGCAGTCCGGTGCGTTACTACCTACCCGCCGAGGACGTACGACTCGATCTGCTGAGCCCTTCCGACACCCACACCTACTGCCCGTTCAAGGGCACGGCGTCCTACTGGTCGCTGCCGGACGCACCGGACCTGGTGTGGGCGTACCCGGACCCGAAGCCGGACGTCGCGGAGATCAAGGACCACCTCTGCTTCTACGAAGTCGAAGTGTCGTGAGCGATTAAATCCCCGCCATGGGGGAGTCTCCTCAGACATGGACAAGAAGACCCTTTCGCGCGACGGCACCCCCATCGCGTACCAGCGCACCGGTCAGGGCCCCGCGATCATCCTGGTGAGCGGGGCCATGTCGACGGGGGCCACCGTGGCGCCCCTCGCGGGGCTCCTCGGGGACCGTTTCAGCGTCGTCGCCTACGACCGCCGGGGCCGTGGCGCGAGCGGTGACACCGCTCCGTACGCGGTGGCCCGCGAGGTCGAGGACCTGGCCGCGCTCGTCGACGCGGTGGGCGGCGAGGCCTCGCTGTACGGCATCTCGTCCGGCGGCGCGCTCGTCCTGGAGGCGGCGGCGAGCGGGCTGCCGCTGCGCTCCGTCGCCGTGTACGAGGTGCCGTTCGCCCTGGACGACACCGGCGCCAAGGAGCGCGCCGAGTACACGCAGAACCTCACGACGGCGCTCGCCCAGGGCCGGCCCGGCGACGCCGTCGAGCACTTCCTGCGGCTCACGGGTCTGGCCGAGGAGATGATCCAGGGCGCCCGCAACTCCCCCATGTGGCCCGGCATGGAGGCGATCGCGCCGAGTCTGGCGTACGACGACGCGGTGATGGCGGGGGGACTGGTGCCGCGCGAGCGGCTGGCCGCCATCGGCGTGCCCGTGCTGTCCGTCGCGGGCGGCGCGAGCCCGGAGTGGCTGCGCGAGGCCGCCCGCGCCGTGGCCGAAACCGCGCCCCGGGGGACGTACGAAGTGCTGGAAGGGCAGACCCACATGGTCGATCCGAACGCCCTCGCGCCGGTGCTGGCGGAGTTCTTCCTCAGCGCGACTTGAGGAAGCCCGGGCCCCCGTCAGGCGACCGAAGTCGTCGTCCTCGCGCGCGTGGTCGTCGCGATCGTCGCCGAGCCCAGGACACGCGTGCCGTCGTACAGGACGATCGCCTGGCCGGGGGCCACTCCGCGGACCGGCTCCGTGAAGGTGACCTCCAGGGTGCCGTTGATCAGTTCGGCGGTCACCTCGGTCTCGCCGCCGTGGGCGCGGAGCTGGGCGGTGTAGGTGCCGGGGCCCGAGGGGGGCGTGCCGCACCAGCGGGGCTTGATCGCGGTGAGGGCGGTGACGTCGAGGGCGGCGGCCGGGCCGACCGTCACCGTGTTGTCCACCGGTGAGATGTCCAGGACGTAGCGCGGCTTGCCGTCGGGGGCCGGGGTGCCGATGCGCAGGCCCTTGCGCTGGCCGATGGTGAAGCCGTACGCGCCCTCGTGGGTGCCGACCTTGGTGCCGGACTCGTCGACGATGTCGCCCTCGGCCTTGCCGAGGCGGTTCGCGAGGAAGCCCTGGGTGTCGCCGTCGGCGATGAAGCAGATGTCGTGCGAGTCGGGCTTCTTGGCGACGGCGAGGCCACGGCGCTCGGCCTCGGCACGGATCTCGTCCTTGGTCGTCACCGTGTCGCCCAGCGGGAAGAGCGCGTGGGCCAGCTGGCGCTCGTCCAGGACGCCGAGGACGTACGACTGGTCCTTGGCCATGTCGGAGGCGCGGTGCAGCTCGCGCGTGCCGTCGTCGTTCACGATCACCTGGGCGTAGTGGCCGGTGCAGACCGCGTCGAAGCCGAGGGCGAGGGCCTTGTCGAGCAGGGCGGCGAACTTGATCTTCTCGTTGCAGCGCAGACAGGGGTTCGGGGTGCGGCCGGCCTCGTACTCGGCGACGAAGTCGTCGACCACGTCCTCCTTGAAGCGGTCGGCGAGGTCCCAGACGTAGAACGGGATGCCGATGACGTCGGCCGCGCGGCGGGCGTCGTGGGAGTCCTCGATGGTGCAACAGCCCCGCGCGCCGGTCCGGAACGATTGCGGGTTCGCGGAGAGCGCGAGGTGGACGCCGGTCACGTCGTGGCCGGCGTCCGCGGCGCGGGCGGCGGCGACGGCGGAGTCCACCCCGCCGGACATGGCGGCGAGTACGCGAAGGGGGCGGGGGCGCTGCGGGGTGTCAGTCATAGCCCTTCAAGAGTAAAGGCCCGCGGGAACCGGAGCCCACGAGTATCCGTTGACGATCACATGGGGGACACGAAACGGGACTCGGAGCGGGATGCCGACCGGCGGCTCGGGCGCCGTGCGCTGATCGTCGGCGGCGCGGCGGCGGCCGTCGGCACGGCCGCGCTCGCGCGCGACGAGCTGGCCCATCTGTGGTGGCGGCTGCCGGGCGTGGAGCGGCCGCGGGTGGCGGGCGCGGTGGACTTCCGGGGCGCGCGCTGGATCGCGGCCTCGCCGGCGAACTACCGGCGCGCGGACCGCCCGGACGACTACGCGATAGACCGGGTGGTCATCCATGTCACCCAGGGCGGTTACGCGAGCGCGGTGAAGGTCTTCCAGGACCCCGGCCACCGGGCCGCGGCCCACTACATCGTCCGCAAGGACGGCCGCGTCACCCAGATGATCCGCGAGCTCGACGTGGCCTTCCACGCGGGCAACAGGGAGTACAACGAACGCAGCGTCGGCATCGAGCACGAGGGCTTCGTGGAGCGCAGGTCCTCGTTCACGGACGCGATGTACGCCGCCTCGGCGCGGCTGACGGCGGGGATCTGCGCGCGGTACGAGATATCCGTGGACCGGGAGCACATCATCGGGCACGTGGAGGTGCCGGGGACGGACCACACCGACCCCGGGCCCTACTGGGACTGGGAGAGATATATACGACTCGTGCGGTCCGCGGTGTCAACGAAGACGACAACGAAGTCGTAAAGCCTTCCGGGGTGACGACCTGTCCGTTGCGTCCCTCGCTCCACGTGCGATCAGGACTTCCTCAACTTGGCTTTTCTTCAAGGGAGTTGGAGCACTTCAGGTTTCACGGCTCGTTCACAGCCCGCGCGGCTTCCTCCTAACTACGCCCCAGTACTTACACAGTCCTTGGTTCAACGATCCGCCCCATGACTCACACCACGGACCCCGCCTTCGAGGCGGACAGAGAGAGCGAACCCGATCGCAGCGAGGACCGGCACCGCAAGGACAGGCAGGACAAGGGCGGGCACCGCAAGGCGGCTCCCGCCAAGAGCGAGCACGGCAAGGCCGACCAGTCGGGACGGCGCCGGGGCAAGGGCCTGCACCGGCGTCAGTTCCTCGGTGGCGTGGCCGGGGCCGGGATCGGAGCCGTCGTCGCGGGCGGAGCGGCCTTCTCGCTGCTGAGCGACGCAAGCAAGAACAAGGCGGGCGCGGCGACCAACACCGCGACCCTGACCATCCCGGACCTGCTGGAGGGCACCACCTCCGACAGCGTCACCACGTACACCTTGGAGGCCAAGACCGGCACCCACGAGGTGCTCTCCGGGGTCACCAGCGACACGATGGGCTACAACCAGGACTTCCTCGGTCCCACCATGAAGTGGACCAACGGGGACGTGGTCCTGCTCAACATCACCAACAGCATCGGCGCGGACACCACCGTGCACTTCCACGGCGCCCACGTCCCGCCCAAGATGGACGGCGGCCCCCAGGTCGCCTTCGCCGACGGCGAGACCTGGTCCCCCACCTTCACGGTCAAGGACCCGGCGACCACTCTCTGGTACCACCCGCACGCCCTGGGCACCACCGCCCAGCAGGCCGTGCACGGCCTGGCCGGGATGATCATCGTCGAGGACGACACGGACACCTCCGCGGCGCTGCCCAGCGACTACGGCGTGGACGACGTCCCGCTCATCTTCCAGTGCCTCGCCGTGGACACCACGGGAGACATCAAGTACGACGCGACCGGCTACCGCGAGTCCGACACCGAATTCCCCCTGCTCCTGAACGGGACCAACGTCGACGACACGACCCTCACCTTCACCGCCACCAAGACCCGGACCCGGTTCCGCTGTCTGAACGCCTCCCCGTCGGACATCATCACCATCCAGCGCAGCGACGGCGGCAACCTGACCCAGATCGCCACCGACCAGGGCTACCTCGCCGAAGCGGCCGACGTCACCACGATCCGCCTGGTCGCCGGCGCCCGCGCCGAGTTCGTCCTGGACCTCACCGACGACGTCACCCTGCAGGCCGTCGTCACCACCGGCTGGATCCGTGGCGGCTCCGGCACCTTCGACGTCCTCGCGGTCACGGCCAGTGGCACCGACACCCCGGACGACCTGCCCAGCACCCTCAACACCATCGACCGGTACGACACCAGCGACTTCACCGCCCGGACGATCACCCTCGGCAACTCCGGCGCCACCATGCTGATCAACGGCTCGGCCGGGACCAGCATGGACTCCATGGCCATGATCAGCACCACGCTGGGGTCCAAGGAGATCTGGACGATCAAGAACAGCACACAGCTGGAGCACTCGTTCCATCTGCATGACGTCCCCTACCAGTTGATCTCCATCAACGGAGAGGATCCGACCGGCGTCCAGCTCGGCTGGTACGACACCTACGAGGTGGTCGGCGGCGGTTCCATCGTGATCGCGATGGAGTTCACCGACTTCGCCGACGACACGTACATGTACATGCTGCACTGCCACCTTCTGCAGCACGAGGACGAGGGAATGATGGCGTCCCTCATGATCACGGACGACGGTTCGACCAGTACCACCACGGACACGTCCGACAGCACCGACTCGACGGCCACCGCAACGGCCAGTGCGAGCGCGTCGGCGTCCGCGGACGCGACGGACGACTCGACCGCGACGGCGTCCGCGAGCGCCGACGCGACGGACGGTTAGTCCCACGGGTCCGACGCCGGCCTCCCCCGTGGGCGCCGGACCCCTCGTCAAGGGCCGGGGAGAGTCGGCGGACTCTCCCCGGCCCGTCGTCGGTTCAGCTCAGCCCCGCCACGCGGGCCCGCTCCACCGCCGGGCCGATCGCTTTCGCCACCGCTTCGACGTCGGCCTCAGTGGAGGTGTGGCCGAGGGAGAAGCGGAGGGTGCCGCGGGCGAGGTCCGGGTCGGTGCCGGTGGCCAGCAGGACATGGCTGGGCTGGGCCACGCCCGCGGTGCAGGCGGAGCCGGTGGAGCACTCGATGCCCTGGGCGTCGAGCAGCAGGAGCAGGGAGTCGCCCTCGCAGCCCGGGAAGGTGAAGTGGGCGTTGGCCGGCAGCCGGTCGACCGGGTCGCCGCCGAGGATCGCGTCCGGGACGGCCGTACGCACCGCCTCGACCAGGCTGTCGCGCAGGGCGCCGATCTCGCGGGCGAACCACTCGCGCTGTTCGGCGGCGAGCCGGCCGGCGACCGCGAAGGAGGCGATCGCGGGGACGTCGAGGGTGCCGGAGCGGACGTGCCGCTCCTGGCCGCCGCCGTGCAGGACCGGTACGGGGGTGTGCTCACGGCCCAGGACCAGGGCACCGATGCCGTACGGGCCGCCGATCTTGTGGCCGGAGACCGTCATCGCGGCGAGGCCGGACCCCGCGAAGTCGACCGGGACCTGGCCGAAGGCCTGGACCGCGTCGGCGTGCAGCGGGACGCCGAACTCCCCTGCCGCATCGGCCAGTTCGCGCACCGGCAGGACCGTGCCGATCTCGTTGTTGGCCCACATCACGGTGGCGAGGGCGACGTCGTCGGGGTTGCGGGCGACGGCCTCGCGCAGGGCGTCGGGGTGGACCCGGCCGTAGGGGTCCACCGGGAGGTACTCGACGGTGGCGCCCTCGTGTTCGCCGAGCCAGTGCACGGCGTCGAGGACGGCGTGGTGCTCGACGGGGCTGGCGAGGACCCGGGTGCGGTTCGGGTCGGCGTCGCGGCGGGACCAGTACAGGCCCTTGACCGCGAGGTTGTCGGCCTCGGTGCCGCCGGAGGTGAACACCACCTCGCTGGGGCGGGCGCCGAGCGCTTCCGCGAGGGTCTCGCGGGATTCCTCGACCGTACGGCGGGCTCTGCGGCCGGATGCGTGGAGGGAGGAGGCGTTGCCCGTGATGTTCAGGTGGGCCGTCATCGCCTCGACTGCCTCGGGGAGCATCGGGGTGGTCGCGGCGTGGTCGAGGTATGCCATGGTGCGACGATTGTACGGGGCCGAGGTGATGGGCCTCCCGGCCGTGCCCTGTCGTCCTCAGGGTCCTTGGCCGGCGTCGTTCAACGTGTTTTCCCCGGTGTCACAGGCTCCACGAGACCGTGTTGGACATCTGCATCACGATCGCCAGGACCACGAGGTCGGCGACGCCGAGGGTCAGACCCAGAAAGGCGCGGCCACGGCGCTTGGTGCCCCGCCAGAGGGCCGCCGCGGCCAGGGCGATGGCGATCGGGCCGAGGAAGACGTTCAGGACCAGCAGGCCGATGAGGCCCAGGATGAAGGACGCGACGGCCATGCCGTCGGCGTCGCGGCGGGTCGGGGCGGCGTTCGGGCGGGCGGTGGCAGGGGCGGTGAGTTGCATGACGGGTCAGCTCCTGGAAGTCGCTGGGGTGTGCGGTCAGTGGGCGCGGCGGCCGTGCCGCTCGCGGAGCGCGAAGATGCCGAGCCAGGCGGCGATCAGGACGGCGGCGACGAGGGTGAAGGTGAGCGGCGCGTGGGCCACGGTGCCGAGCACGGCACCGAACAGCAGCAGCGCGGCGACGAGGAACAGCATGGGATTCGATCCCCCTCCGAGACGTCCCGTGGGCGTCTCTCGTTACGGTTGGGTGAACAGTTGTAGTAACACTTGTTCACTGACTACAGAGTCTAGCGCGCCACCCGGCTTCCCAAATCCAGAGAACAGTTGTTAACTGGATGACATGAGTCACACCCTCGGCATCCGGCAGGCCCAGAAACAGAAGACCCGGCAGGCGCTGCTCGACGCGGCGCTGGGTCTGCTGGAGGAGCAGAGCCTGAGCAGCCTGGGCCTGCGCGAGGTCACCCGCGCCGTGGGGGTCGCCCCCACCGCCTTCTACCGGCACTTCCGCTCCATCGCGGATCTCGGCGTGGCCCTGGTCGAGGAGGCGCTGGGCAGCCTGCACCCGATGATCCGCACGACGGTGACCGCGGCGGACAGCAGCGAGGAACGGATAGCGCGCGCCATTCAGTTGATCGCCGGTCATGTGGACGCGTACCCCGCACATGTCCGGTTTATCGCCCGTGAGCGACATGGCGGGGTTCAGCCGGTACGGGAGGCGATCTGCGACCAACTCGTCCGGTTCGCCCAGGAGGTGGGCGCCGAGCTCGCCAAGGACCCGGAGTCCAGGGGCTGGAGCGAGGACGACCTGCTCATGCTGGCCCATCTCTACGTGGACCAGATGCTGATCACGGCCTCCCTCTTCCTGGAGGCGCTGGAGGGCACGGCACAGGACCGCGAGCGCGTCACGCAGGTCGCGACCCGCCAGATGCGGCTGATCAGCATCGGCCGCCACCACTGGCTGGACTGACACCGAGCACGAGACGGCAACACACAGGGGCGGCACCCCCGTTCACCGGGAGTGCCGCCCCTGTCGCACGACGGAACGCGTCAGCTCTTGGTCGACGCGGCCGACGGCTGGCCGCTCGGCGCTCCGCTGGGGGCCGCGCCGCCGCCCGGACCGCCCTGGCCGCCGCCGCAGCCGCCGCCCATGCCACCGCCGGGACCGCCCTGGCCGCCCTGGCCCGCGCCGGGGCCGCCGCCGGTCGAGCCGGTCGGCATGCCCGAGGGGGTGCCGGTGGGCCTGGCGGTCGAGTTGCCGGTCGGAGCACCCGAGGGCGCGCCGCTGGGCATGCCGGACGCGTTGCCGGACGGTGCCGAACAGGCCTGCTGCTGCCCGGAGTTGCCGGTGTTCGAGGACGACGAGGAGTCGCTCGAACCGCAGGCCGCCAGGACCAGAGGCGAGAGCGCCAGCAGGGCCACTGCGGGGACGAGACGCACACGCTTCATGAGAAACAACTCCAAGGAGGATGAAGGAAGATGAGGGAGCCTTGAGGCGGGCACTCAATCAACGGCGCTTAGGGCTTCCTTGGGGGCGGTCTGTCCCCGGCCTGTGATTCGGGTAAAGAGGATCTCAAGAAACCGCGCTCACCTGCGACTTCAGAAATCGACCGGAACTACTCGCTGGTACAAGTCCGTGACAGAAGCGGCCGCGGCGGCCAGTTCCTCACGCAGTTCGGGAGGCGCGAGGACCTCCACGTTGTCGGCGAACTGGAGGAGCGGGCGGGCCTCGCGCAGGAAGCCGTACGACAGCTTCACCGTCACCCACTCCCCCTCGCCCTCGGTGTCCGGCAGCTCGGCCAACTGCGCGGCGGTCAGGCGCAGGAACATGTCGAGACGGTCGCGCCGGACGCGGACCGTGACGTCGAGTCCGCCGGGCCGCTCCTCGACCTGGCGGCGCAACACCTCCCAGACGTCGGCGAGTTCGACGCCCGCCCGCCGCCGTACCGGCTCCGCCAGCACGGTGGCCGAGCGCACCCGGTCGGCGCGGAAGAGCTGCGGCTTCGTACGGCGGTCGGCGACCAGGTACCAGACGCCCGCCTTGGAGACCAGGCCGTACGGGTCCACGGTGTACGTCCGCGGCTCCTGCTCGCCGCTGTGCCGGTAGCGCAGCCTCAGGCGCCGGTCGGCGAAGACCGCGTCCTGCAGGACGTCCAGGTCGACCGCCTTCTGCGGGCCACCCTTCCAGCGGGTGGCGTCGACCAGGATGCGGCGGCTGGTCACCTCGGCGGCCGGGCGGTACGGCGCCGGCAGCGCGGCCATCACCTTGCGCAGGGCCGAGCCGAGGGCGGCGTCCAGGCCGAGCGCGGCGTGCGCGCCCTGGGCGGCCAGGATGAACAGGGCGCGGGACTCGTCGGCGGTGAGGCCGGTGACGTCCGTGCGGAAGCCGGCGAGCAGTTCGATGCCGCCGTGCCGGCCGCGCTCGGCGTAGACCGGCACGCCGGAGGCCGACAGGGCCTCGACGTCCCGGTAGATCGTGCGCACCGACACCTCCAGCCGGTCGGCGAGTTCGTGCGCGGGGACGCGGCCGCGGGTCTGCAGGAGCAGCAGGATCGAGAGCAGACGGTCGGACTTCACGGCACCAGAATCCCGCCGTGTCCGGGCCCGCCGCAAATGCTGACGGATACTGTCAGGTTATGTGGGGGAACCTCTGGGCGACGGATCACCGAGACGGATCACAGAGCAGAGAGGTCCACCATGGACGTGACGGATCCCCGCCCGATATACACCCGCGCCACCGAGCAGACGGCCGCACTGATCAAGACGGTGACGCCGGAGCGGCTGAACAGCCCCACCCCGTGCACCGAGTTCGACGTACGCACACTGCTCTCGCACATCGTCGGGGGCACCCTGCGGATCGCGGTGGCGGGTGAGACGGGTGACGGGGGCGAGGTGCGGCCGTTCGTCGAGGGGGTGCCCGACGACGGCTGGCCGGCCGCGTACGACGAGGTGCGGGTGCGGGTGCTGCGGGCCTGGGAGAGCGACGAGCGGATGACGGCGGCGGTGCGGGTGCCGTGGGGCGAGGTGCCGGGCGCGGCGGCTCTCGCCGGTTACGTGATGGAACTGGTCACCCACACCTGGGACTTGTCGGACGCGCTCGGCCACCCGGTGGAACTCGACCCGGAACTGGCGGAGTTCGCCCTCGCGACGGCCCGGCAGGTACTGCCGGACCCGGTCCGCGAGGGCGCGGACTTCCCCTTCGCGTCCGCCCGACCGGTCCCCGAAGGGGCCGACAGCTACCGGCAGTTGGCGGGTTGGCTGGGCCGGGATCCGGTCGCCCTCAGCCCAGCCTGACCCGCGCCAGCTGGCGCGACTGGGCCACCAGACGGTCCTCGCTGTCCCAGACCTCCGCGTCCTCCTCCAGGAAGCCGCCGGCCAGGTTGCGGGTGGTGATGGAGACGCGGAGGGGGCCGGGAGCCGGGCGGGAGCGGACGTGGACCGTCAGTTCCACCGTGGGGACCCAGCCCTTGAGGCCGATCTCGAAGGCGGTGGGCGGCAGCGCGTCCACCGCCAGCAGGAGGGAGAGGGGGTCCGCGTCACGGCCGTCGGCGAGGCCGAACCAGGCCCGCATCTCGCCCTTGCCCGAGGGCGCGCCGACCGCCCAGCCGAGGGTGGCCGGGTCCAGCTTGATCATGAGGCGGTCGGCGATGGCCGAGCTGCCGGAGACCGGGGCGGGCCCGTCCTGGGGGCCGAAGCACTCCTCGATCGGCGGGAACGCCGGCGGCACGGCCGTCGTACGGACGTCGTCCGGGAGGGCGTCCAGGTCGCCGTAGGAGGCGAGGACGCGGATGCGCTCCACCTCGTGGCCCTCGTCGTCGAACTGGAAGAGCGAGGCCTGGCCGGTGGAGAGGGTGCGGCCGGTGCGGACCACCTCGGTGCGGACGACCGCCGGGCCCGGCTGGGACGCGGTCAGGTAGTGCGCCGAGATGGTGAACGGGTCGGCGTGCGGCAGGGTGTCCGCGAGGGCGCGGCCGAGGACCGCCAGCAGATAGCCGCCGTTCACGGCGTTGATGATGGTCCAGCCCGCGGAGAGGTCGATGTCGTACACGCCGGGCGCGCGCCGGGTGAGCGCGGTGTCCCGGTCGAACTCGCTGTCGCCGATCGTGGCCCGCGTGACGTGCGCGGCGGTGGCTGCTTCTGGCATGGATGAACGGTACAACAGGAAATTACTAAGCGGTAGCTTTGACGATTACGGCCGCATGAACACTGCCGTCCCGGGGCCATCGCCCGGGTGAGATCCCGGCAATTTCTTGGTAAGTGTCCGAACTCGTCCTCAACCCGGAGCCCGCCCCGCCCCTCTATGGGGACATGAGCCTCACCGGGACTCCGTTCCTCTACACACTGGTCGTGCTGTTCGCGATCGCGCTCGTCGTACCGCTGATCCTGTGGTCACGGATGCGCGGGCCAAAAGCCCTGCGCCTGGCGGCCCGCATGCTGATGCTGCTGTTCGCCCAGGGGACGGCGGTCGCGCTGGTCTTCGTCCTCGTCAACAACGCCAACAGTCTCTACGACAACTGGGCCGACCTGCTCGGCACGGGCAACCATGTGCAGCAGGCGGCCGACCTGGGCGCCGACGGCACCGGCGGAATAGCGCTGAAACGGTTGCCCAAGGTGAAGCAGCAGTTCACCGCGGCGAGCGGGCCGGGGATGCGCGGGGTGCGCGAGACCCAGCTCAAGGGCCGGGTCTCGGGCGTGAACGCCGAGGTCTACGTCTGGCTGCCGCCGCAGTACAGCGAGCCGAAGTACGCGCACCACAGGTTCCCGGTCGTGGAGCTGCTGCCCGGCTACCCCGGCTCGGCGAAGGCCTGGTTCGGGTCGATGCACGCGACCCGGCAGCTGGCCCCGCTGATGCGCAGCGGCGAGGTGGCCCCGTTCATCCTGGTCGCCCCGCGCACCAACCTGCTGGCCGGCGTGGACACCGGCTGCGCGAACATCCCGGGCACGGTCAACGCCGACAGCTGGCTCAGCATCGACGTACCGAAGATGGTCATGGACAACTTCCGGGCCCTGCCGGCGCCGGGCGGCTGGGCGGTGTCCGGCTATTCGGCGGGCGCGCACTGCGCGGTGAAGCTGGCGGTGGCGCACCCCGACCGGTACATGGCGGCGGTGAGCATGTCCGGCTACAACGACCCGATCGGCGAGCGCAACTCGCTGGCCGCGCAGAACCTGACCCTGCGCGAGGAGAACAACCCCTATCTGCTGCTGAAGAAGAAGCTCACCCCGCCGAAGATCGCGCTGTACCTCTCCGGCCAGCCGCACGACGGCTACGAGGCCGCCGTCGCCCTGGAGGAGACCGCGAAGGCGCCGACGACCGTGCACGTGGTCTTCATCCCGAAGAGCGCGGGCGGGCACACCATGGCGCTGTGGCGGCCGCAGGTGGTCCCCTCCTTCCGCTGGCTGTCGGTCGAGATGGGCCAGCACCGGGCGCACGCCGGGAGCTCTACTCCTCTCGAACCGTCGACCGGCGGTTCCACGCACGCGGCGCTCGCCAGTGGTACTTCATCGCGAGCAGGCGCAGGACGAAGGCGGTGACCACCGCGAGCCCGCTGGTGACCGGGGTGAGGGCGTCGTAACGGATGCACAGGACGACCATGGTGGCGCCGACGATCGCGGGGACCGCGTAGAGGTCACGGTCCCAGCGCAGCAGGGACGGGACCTCGTTGGCCAGTACGTCCCTGAGAACGCCGCCGCCGACCGCGGTGGCCAGGCCGAGGGTGGCCGACGAGGTGAGGCTCAGCCCGTACTCGTACGCCTTCGTCGTCCCGGCGACGCAGAACAGGCCGAGGCCGGCCGCGTCGAAGACGTTCACCGCGACCTGGATGCGCTCCACCTGCGGGTGCAGGAAGACGACCAGGAGCGCGGCGAGCATCGGGGTGAGGAAGTAGCCGAGATCCGTGAAGGCGGCCGGCGGTACGGCGCCGATCACCAGGTCCCGGAACAGCCCTCCGCCCAGCGCGGTGACCTCGGCGAGGACGGCGATGCCGAAGACGTCGAAGTTCTTGCGGACGGCCAGCAGCGCGCCGGAGATGGCGAACACGAAGATGCCGACGAGGTCGAGCGTGTGCTGGACGGAGGGGCTGAACAGTTGCTGAAGCACCCCACATTCTTACTCGGGGGTGACTACAGGGCGGGCTTGCCCGTGGTGTAGATCCACGTCTGGAACAGGTCGTCCAGCTGCTGTCCGGAGATCTTCTCGGCGAGGTCGATGAAGTCGGCCGTGTTCGCGTTGCCGTACCGGTGGATCTTCGTCCAGGTGGGCAGCAGCTTGAAGAACGCGGTGTCGCCGATCCGCTCCCGCAGGGCCTGCAGGGTCATCGCGCCGCGCTGGTAGACCGCCGAGGCGAACATGGTGTCGCGCTGCGGGTCGGCGACGGTGATCTGCCAGAACGGGTTGTCGGCGGCGCGGGCGTTGTACGCGGCCAGGAAGGAGTCGTGGGCGCTGCGGGTGCCCTGGTGCTCGGCCCACAGCCACTGGGCGTAGGTGGCGAAGCCCTCGTTGAGCCAGATGTCCTTCCAGCGCTCCACCGACACGGAGTCGCCGAACCACTGGTGGGCGAGCTCGTGCACGATGGTCGTCTCGCTGCGGACCGCCGAGTACGCGGGCTTGGTCTGCACCTCCAGCGAGAAGCCGGCCTGGGGCATGTCGTCGACGATCGCGCCGGTCTCCTCGAAGGGGTACGGGCCGAAGACCTGCGACCAGTAGTCGGTGGCGGCGGCGGTGACGGCGTACACGTCCACGGTGTTGCTGTTCGCCAGCACCGGGTCGATGGCCACGTAGATCGGCGTCCCGGCCGGGGTCTTGCCGGTCTTCACGTCGAACTTGCCGATGGTGGCGGTCGCGAGATAGGTCGCCATCGGCCGGCTCTCGCGCCAGTGGGCGTACGTCGAGTCGCCCTTGTCGTACGTCGAGACGAGCCGGCCGTTGGAGACGCCGGTCAGGCCCTTGGGGGCCTTGATGCGGATGTCGTAGGTGGCCTTGTCGTCGGGGTGGTCGCTGGACGGGAACCAGGTGGAGGCGGCGTTGGGTTCGCAGGCGACGAAGACGCCGTCGGTGGTCTTCATCCAGCCGTAGTCGGAGCCGAACACGATGGGGCCGTTGAGGGGTTCGGGGACGCCGCCGTAGGTGACGGCGACCTTGAAGTCGCGTCCCTTGGGGAGAACTCCCTTGGGGGTGATGCGCAGTTCGTCGCCGTCGCGCGTGAACTCAGCGCGTCTGCCGTTGACTTCGACTCTGGTGACCTCCAGTTTCTGGAGGTCCAGGTCGAAGGAGGTGAGGCTCTGGGTGGCGTGGGCGGTCAGGGTGGTACGGCCGTCCAGGCGGTCGGTGTCCGGGTTGTACGCCACGTCGAGGTCGTAGTGGCGGGCGTCGAAGCCGCCGTTGCCGAGGAGCGGGAAGTAGGGGTCACCGAGGCCGGGGGCGCCGGGGGCCGGGGCGGAGGAGGCCGCGATGACCATGAAAGAAGCCGCCGCGGTGACGACGGCTCCTAAGCGTGCCGAACGGGAGAGTTTCACGGGTCGTCCCTTCGGTGTGCCGATAAGTCGGGCACGGACGACTCTTTACTCTCCCGCTCGGTCATGTGCATGACTTTGCCAACTTGTCATGCGTTACTTGTCGGTTGACTCCTGACCGTCGGCTTCCGCTTCGGCGGTCGGCTCGTCGCTCACTTCATTGGTGCCGACCTCGGCCGCCACCGCCGCCGACGTCGCCGCCGACTCGGCCAGCACCTCGTCGGCGACCAGCGACGCCGCCTCCTTGGCCACGCTCAGCAGCACCGTGTCCTGCGGGGCCTGGTCCTCGAAGTTCTCCGGGTGGTGGCAGGCGACCTGCTGGCCCGGCTTCAGCTCCAGGAGCGGCGGCTCCGTCGTCCTGCAGATCTCCGTCGCCTTCCAGCACCGCGTGTGGAAGCGGCAGCCGCTCGGCGGAGAGATCGGCGAGGGCACGTCACCGCGGAGCAGGATGCGCTCGCTCTTGGCCGCCTTGCGCTTCGGGTCCGGGATCGGCACCGCCGACATCAGGGCCTTGGTGTACGGGTGCATCGGCGCCTTGTACAGCGAGTCCCGGTCGGCCAGCTCGACGATCTTGCCGAGGTACATCACCGCGATCCGGTCCGAGACGTGCCGTACCACCGAGAGGTCGTGCGCGATGATCACGTACGTCAGGCCGAGCTCCGACTGGAGGTCGTCCAGCAGGTTGACGACCTGGGCCTGGATCGACACGTCGAGCGCCGAGACCGGCTCGTCCGCGACGACCAGCTTCGGGTTCAGGGCGAGCGCGCGGGCGATGCCGATGCGCTGGCGCTGACCGCCGGAGAACTCGTGCGGATAGCGGTTGTAGTGCTCGGGGTTGAGGCCCACCACCGACAGCAGCCGCTGGACCTCCTTCTTCACCCCGCCCTCGGGCTCGACGCCCTGAAGCTTGAAGGGGGCGCTGACGATCGTGCCGATCGTGTGCCGCGGGTTCAGCGAGGAGTACGGGTCCTGGAAGATCATCTGCACATCGCGGCGCAGCGGACGCATGCCGCCCACGCCGAGGTGCGTGATGTCCTGGCCCTCGAACTCGACCTTGCCGCCGGTCGGTTCGAGCAGCCGGGTGATCAGCCGGCCCATGGTCGACTTGCCGCAGCCGGACTCGCCCACGACACCGAGGGTCTCGCCCTTGCGGACCTCGAAGTCGAGGCCGTCGACGGCGCGCACGGCGCCGGTCTGCCGCTGGAACAGGCCCTTGCGGATCGGGAAGTGCTTCTGGAGCCCGGTGACCTTCAGCAGGGTCTCGCCGTCGGCGGTGCCCTTGGTGAGGGTGGCGGCGTCGCTCTGCGCGGGGATGGTCGCTTCTTTTTCGTCGCTCACAGCTTCGGCGCAATCTCTTCGGTCCAGATACGCTCCCGCTGCTCCTGCGTCATGTGGCAGGCCGCCCAGTGCCGGCTGCCCACCTCGGTCAGCTCGGGGCGGACCGTGCGGGTGACGTTGTCCTTGGGGATGTCGGCGTACGGGCAGCGCGGGTTGAAGGGGCAGCCGTCCGGGACGTTGATCAGCGAGGGCGGGGCGCCCTGGATCGGGATCAGCCGGTCGGTGTCCTCGCGGTCGAGCCGCGGCATCGAGCCGAGCAGGCCCCAGGTGTAGGGGTGGCGGGGCTCGGCGAAGACCGACTCGGCCGGACCGCGCTCCACGGGCCGCCCGGCGTACATGACGAGCAGGTCGTCGGCGATCTCGGCGACGACACCGAGGTCGTGCGTGATCATGATGACCGCGGAGCCGAACTCCTTCTGCAGGTCCCGGATCAGGTCGAGGATCTGCGCCTGCACGGTGACGTCCAGGGCGGTGGTCGGCTCGTCCGCGATGAGCAGCTCGGGGTTGTTCACCAGCGCCATCGCGATCATCGCGCGCTGGCGCATACCGCCGGAGAACTCGTGCGGGTAGCTGTCCACGCGCTGGTTCGGCTCGGGGATGCCCACCCGGTCCAGCATCTCGATCGCCCGGGTGCGGGCGACCTTCTTGTTGACGTCGTGGTGGACCCGGTACGCCTCCACGATCTGCGCGCCGACCGTGTAGTACGGGTGCATCGAGGACAGCGGGTCCTGGAAGATCATCGCCATCTTGCGGCCGCGCAGCCGGCGGACGTCGTCCGGGTCGGCGGCGATCAGCTCCTGGCCGTCCAGCCAGACCTCGCCGGTGACCTTGGCGTTGGCCGAGCGGTGCAGGCCCATCACGCCGAGCGAGGTGACCGACTTGCCGGAGCCGGACTCGCCCACGATGCCCAGCGTCTTGCCGCGCTGCACGTCGAAGCTGACCCCGTCGACCGACCTGACCAGGCCGTCGTCGGTGTCGAAGTGGATGCGCAGATCGCGGACGGAGAGGAACGCGTCGGCGTCGGGCGGGGCGGCGTCGGTGGCGACTTCGCCGAGGGCCGCCTTTTCGAGCTTGCTCACGAGTACCTCACGCGGGGGTCGATGGCGGCGTACACCAGGTCGACGATCAAGTTGCAGAAGACGATGAAGAACGCGGCGACGAGGGTCACGCCCATCACGATGGGCAGGTCGTTGTCGCGGATCGCCTGGATCGAGTACGCCCCGATGCCCTGCAGGGAGAAGACGGTCTCGGTCAGGACGGCGGTGCCGACGAGGGTGCCGAAGTCCATGCCGAAGATGGTGACGATGGGGGTGAGCGCGGCCCGCAGGCCGTGCTTGGAGACGACCACCGACTCCTTGAGTCCCTTGGCCCGGGCCGTACGGATGTAGTCCTCGCCCATGGTCTCCAGCATGCCCGCCCGGGTGAGCCGGGCGTAGAGGGCGGAGAAGAGGAACGCGAGGCTGATCCAGGGCAGCAGCAGATGCCAGGCCCAGTCGGCCGGGTTCTGGGTGAAGGGGACGTAGTCGGTGCTCTCCCAGACGGGCCATTGATAGACGAAGAGCCCGCTGAGGATCTGACCGGTGAAGAAGATCGGAAGGGAGACGCCTGCCAGCGCGATGAACATCGCGATGCGGTCGACCGGCTTGCCCTTGCGCAGCGCGGAGACGACACCGATGGTGACACCGAAGATCAGCCAGATCACGGCCGCACCGACGGCCAGCGAGAAGGAGACCGGGATGCGCTGCGTGAGCTGCGGCCAGACCTCGATGTGACTCTTGAAGGAGTACCCGAAGCAAGGCGCGCTGCAGTGCGTCGCATCGGGGCCGAACTTGTAGTCGGCGCCGACGAAGAGCCCCTTGAGGTAGTCCCAGTACTGGATGTAGATGGGCTGGTCGAAGCCCAGGTTCTTCTTGATCGCGGCGATGGACTCGGGGTTGGCGTCCTTGCCGACGTACTGGGTGGCCAGCTGGGTGGCCGTCTGTCCGCCCAGGCGGGGGACGAGGAAGAAGATGCCGAAGGTGACTGCGCTGACCACCAGCAGCAGTACCAAGGCGCCGAAGACGCGTCGGATGATGTACGCAGCCACAGCTGTCCGGCTCCGGGTGGCCGGGACGGGGTGTGTCCGTCCCGGCCACCCGGTGCCTTCACCTGCCTTTCAGGGGTATCCGGACTGCTGCTACTTCGAGGAGCTGAGCAGCAGGTAGTCGTACATGCCGAGGTACGCCTGCGTCACCGTGACGTTCGTCGCGGACGCCGGCCTGTACAGCAGGTTCTTGCGGTAGAACAGCGGGACCACGGACGCGTTGTCCATGACCATCTTGTCGATGTCGCCCCAGGCCTTGGTGCGGGCGGCGGTGTCGGTGTTGGCGATCGCCTCGGACAGGGCCTTGTTGATGGCCGGGTCGTTCAGCTCCATCAGGTTGGTGCCACCGGAGGGCTTGATGGCGCCGCCGTCGACGATCTGCTCAAGGAAGCCGTAGCCGGTCGGCCAGTCGGCGCCCCACGCCATCGACAGGATGCCGAGCTTGTGGTCGTGCACGTAGCTCGGGACACCGGCGAAGTTGGAGAAGTACTTGCCGGAGGGGAACTGCTTGATGTCGACCTTGATGCCGACGGCCTTCAGCGAGTTCTGGACGGCCGTGGCGGCCGCGACCTCGGCGGGACGGTCCGAACGGGCCGTCATCGTGGTGGAGAAGCCGTTCGGCTTACCGCAGGCCTTCAGCGCTTCCTTGGCCTTCGCGACGTCGCCCTTGTTGCCGGCCGACGGGTAGGTGTCGAACTTGGTGTAGCCGTTGACCGACGGCGGCAGCAGCGTCGAGGCCACGTCACCCTTGGGCGAGCCGCCCACGGCGTCGAGGACGGACTGCTTGTTCACCGCGTACTGCACGGCCTTGCGGCAGTTGATGTTGTCGAACGGCTTCACGTTCACGTTCAGCGCCAGGTACTGCAGCGCGCCCGCGTAGGAGTTGTCCGTCGACTTGGCGTTCTTGCCGGTCAGCACCTTCGGCTGGGTCTGCGGCTGCACACCGGTGCCGGCGAGGTCGGCCGTGATCTTGTCGGCGAGCAGGTCGTTGTCGACCGTCACCGCGTTGACCTTGAACTTGACCGAGATCTTGTCCGGGTACGCCTTGCGGATCGGGTCCGTCTTCGGGTCCCAGTTCTTGTTGCGGACCAGGACGGCGCTGGCGCCCTCCTCGTACGACTGGAACTGGTACGGGCCCGAGGACACGATGTGCTGGACGTACTTGGCGCCGTCGTCCTTCGCCTGCGGCACCGGGGCCGTCTGCGAGAACGTCGCCAGGTAGTCGAAGTCGGCGAACGGCTGGTTCAGCTTGAAGACGATCGTCTGGTCGTCCGGGGTCTCGATGGACTTCAGGCCGGTGGCCGACTTGTCCTTGTAGGGACCCTGGTACTTGTCACCGCCGACCAGGTACTGCTTGAAGTACGTGGGGCCGTTGGAGAGGGCCTCGGGCGCGAAGTTGGAGCGCTCGATCGCGTACTTGACGTCCTTGGACGTGATCGGCGTGCCGTCCTGGTACTTCAGGCCGGAGCGCAGGTGGTACGTCCAGGTCTTGGCGTCGGCGCTGGCCTTGCCGAGGGAGTCGGCGAGGTCCGGGACGACCGTGAGGCCGTCCTTGCCGGCGGCCGGCTTGAACGTCGTGAGCGTACGCGCGTAGAGGCGGGAGAAGTTCTGCACGAAGCCGTAGTACGTGTTGCCCGGGTCGAGCGAGTCCGGCACGTCCGACTCTTCGAGGCTGACCGTCCCTCCCTTCTTGCTCGACGCGTTGACGATGGAGGTCAGCGCCGCGTCCTTCTTGGCGTTGCCACCACCACTGCTGTTGTTTCCGCCACCGCCGCCACATGCGGCGGCGCCCAGCGAGAGCGCCAGGACCGACGCGACGGCGGCGGTCACCCTTCTCGTCTTCACGTGAGGAAGCCCCTCTATCTCTATCGGTGGATCACTTGCTGCGAGGGTCGAGTGCGTCACGCAGCCCGTCACCCAGCAGGTTGAATGCCAGGACGGTGATGAAGATCGCCAGACCGGGCACGAACATGTACTGCGGATCCGCTGTGTAGAGATCCACGGCGTTGCTGAGCATGCCGCCCCATGAGGCCTGCGGCGGAGCGATGCCGACTCCGAGGAAGCTCAGCGACGCCTCGAAGAGGATGTTCGTCGGGATGATCAGCGTCGAGTAGACGAGGATCGGCGCGACGAGGTTCGGGAGCAGCTCCCGGAACAGGACGTACGGGCCACGCGCCCCCAGGCTGTGGGCGGCCTCGATGAACTCCCGCCGGCGCAGGGTCATCGTCTGGGCCCGCACGATGCGGCCGATGTACGGCCAGCTGAAGAAGCCGATCACGAAGATCAGGACGCTGATGCGCAGCGGCAGGCCGTTGAGGCCGAAGAAACCGTCCTGCACCGAGGCCGAGATGGCGATGGCGAACAGGAGCAGCGGGAAGGCCAGGAAGGTGTCCATCAGGCGGCTGATGATGCTGTCGATCCAGCCGCCGTAGTAGCCGGCCATGATGCCGAGCACGGTGCCGATGATCACCGACAGCAGGGTGGCGCCGCCCGCGACCAGGAGCGACACCCAGGAGCCGTCGATGATGCGGGCGAGCATGTCGCGGCCGTACTGCGGGTCGACGCCGAGCGGGTGGTCCCAGCTCATGCCGCCCCAGCCGCCCTTGGGCGACAGCAGCGCGGGGTCGATGAGGTCCTGGTTGAACTTGTCGGGGTCGAGTCCGAAGACCCACTCGATCGGCTTGGCGAGGACCGCCATCAGCACCAGGCAGATGACGACGATGCCGCCGGCGACGGCGACCTTGTCCCGCTTGAACCGGGTCCAGGCGATCTGGCTGAGCGAACGGCCTTCGATCTGGCCCTTCTTGGCCCCGGCGAGCACGGCCTCGGGCTGCGCTCCGGCTTCCGCCCCCGTGGTCTCGATCGGTGCGGTCACAATGACCTGACCCCTCTCGCCGGTGGTGACCGGCCTTTGTCCGCCGCGGTGGGCGGCTTGGTTCTCTTACCTGCTGATCCCTGGATCGATACCGGTCGGTACCCGCTTCACAGGATCGATGACCTCGTGTCTGGAGGGGAGTCTTCAACGCGCTCGCGATCACGCGCCAGGTCTGATGGAGAAAGTATGCGCAACCGTGATGACGACTGGGGGATTCCGTTATCCGGACGGCCATTTACGGGTGCCGGACGGAGTCCGTGGGACGGGTGGGGCGCGAGTCGACCGTAACGGCCGGACGTCTACGCGCGAAGATCGATCGCCGACAACAGATTTTCCTGTTCCTTGACCTCTGATCAGTAACCGCCCTGGGCCGGCGGGTATCCGTACCCGGCCGCCGGGGCCGCCGGAGCATGCGCCTCGCGGTCGTAGAACGGACGGGCGCCGGCCCGCATCCAGAGGGCCACCGGGTCGTACTCGTCGGACATCGCGACGGTCGACACGGGCAGGCCGTCCGGGACCGCGCCGATGGACTGCTGCATCATCGCGCGCACCGAATCGACCGCCGGCGGGCTGGTGTCGTATACATCCAGACCGATCGCGAGATACGGCGCCCCGAGCGCCGGCTGCACCCAGGCGCGGCGCAGTGAGCGGACGGCCGGGGTGCGGTGGGCGTTGTGCGCGAGCAGGGCGTAGAACTGCGGGATCTCGATGGCCGGTTCCGACAGGCTCAGCGGTCCTGCGGGCTGGCGCTCCAGGCCGGTCGCGATGCGGCGCAGGTCGAGCCAGGGGATGCCGACGCCGCCGCCGGGGGCGTGCGGGTTGAGCCAGAGGCCGAAGTGGTCGGGGTAGAGGGTGCGGGCCACGTCGAGGCCGTCGACCACCTCGTACGAGCGGTTCCAGCCGCTGGCGCTCAGTTCCTGGGCGGAGGTGACGCAGGGGGCGTAGCCGTAGCCGTCGACGTCCATGTTTCCGTACTGGGCGTCGGGGGAGCCGGCCTGACCGTGCCACAGGAGCATCCAGACCTGGCCCTGGCCGGGGGTCGCGAGGGCGCGGAGGAGTGCCTCGTAGGCGTCGTAGCGCCCCGGCGTCACCTGGCGCAGCATGTGCTCGACCTGGCCGGTCGTGGTGCCGCTGGCGCTCACGTGTACCGCCCCTTCTTGTGGTTGCCCCGCGTATGGAAACAGCTTAAGCGCCCTGTTGCCCGGGGCTTGTTGCCGACGGTCCGGCGATCAGAAGTGGTCCCTTGTATAGAAAGGGCGTACCTGCTCTCGCATCCAGTTCGCCACCGGGTCCTCTGTTACGTCCAGGAGAACCAGGTTGACCGGCCACTGGGTGGGGATCCTCGTCACCGCCCGCTCCAGGGCCTGCAGCGGGAGGGCCCGCAAGTCGCCCTCCCGCTGGGAGAGTTCCACGCCGACGAACATCACCGGGTCGGCCGTCTCGATCGCGGCCAGGCAGCGGCGGGCCGTGGTGACCACGCCGGTCTCCGCGAACTCGGCCGACGCGGCGGCCAGGAAGTCGATCGGGTCGTCCTGCCAGTCCGGTTCGTACAGCTTGACGCGGCCGCCGGAGGCGGGGCCGTCGAGGGGGGTGCGGCCCACCCGGCAGAGCTCGGCGACCGCGGCGGGCGGCAGGGGCACGCCGACCACACCGTCGGGATTGATCGCCATGCCGACCTGCGGGGGCAGCCCGCGGGCGAACTCGACGGCCGGGGCGATCGTGTACGACATGTGCCCGCCGACGACCTGGCGGAACTGCTCCTCGGAGCTGAAGACCGGGACGTACGCCTGGCCCTCGATCTCCAGCGTCGGCAGGTCCAGCGGGCCGCTGTGCGGGCCGCCGCCGCCGGGCAGCGGGATCCACACGAAGCTGCGGCCGAGCACCTCGATGATCCGGCCGCCCGCGGCGGGGATGCCGAGGGAGGCCGACAGCACCTCCTCCAGCTCGTTGCCGGGCCAGCCGCCGTGCGGATGGGGGTGCGCCTGCATGGGAAAGTCCGCGGGGAGATCCGCTGGGAAGTCCATCTGTTCCGACCGCCTGCTGTGAACCACTGATGTGGCCAAAAGGCTAACGGGTAAGACTAACGGGTAAGAAGGGACTGCGGTCGGCCCGTGAAGCCGATCCGGCGCAGCACGTCCGCCGCGTCCCGGTCGAGCAGCACCGCCGAGCCCACGCCGGCCGGCAGGTCACCCCGCTCGACCTGGCGGATCAGCCGGGCGGCCGCGTGCCGGTGGCGCAGGAACGCGTACCTCGACACTCCCCGGCCGCGCTCGCGCTGCCCGGCCAGGGCCGCGCCGGCCGTGACGTCGAGGAGCAGCAGGTGCAGGGTGCCGCCGCGGCGGCGGGCCTCGCGGGCCAGCCAGTCGCGCACCCAGGCCTGCGTACCGCAGTCGTGCACGACGACGCCCCTGCCGCCGCGCAGGGCGCGGTACAGCCCGGCGTAGTGGGCGAGGCGGACCAGCGGGCGGTAGACGGCGTACGGCAGGAGGCGGGCCCGGGCGTCCCAGCGGTCGCGGGTGTCCTGGGAGTCGATGCGTATGCCCTTGACCGCCCGGTTCATCAGCGTGGACTTGCCGCTGCCGGGCAGGCCGGTGACGACGACCAGGTCGCGGGGGCCGAAGAGCAGCGCGTGCGGGCTGCGGCCCGAACGGTCGCGGAGGTCGCGGACCACCGGTGCCGGCCGCTCGCCGCAGTGCTCGCGGGCCGGGGCCGCGGGCTGCTTGGGCAGCGCGAGAGCCGAGGTCGTGGCGTAGGCGGTGGTCCTGTTCACCGTGATCGTCCTCCCCTGGGGCCGGGTACGGAGTCCCATCCCCGTCGAGTGTAAAGAGAAGGTAATGCGCGGTGTCTCGTGTTTTCGTGATCGTCCTGCCACAGGCTGGTTACAGATGCGGCCCTGCCGTATGCCCCGGATGCGTGCAATGATGTGCGCGCCAACTGCATATCGGCCGTTCGAATCCGCGCGGGAGAGTCCTCGACCTCTGGTCGGGGCGCCGAAGGAGCAAGTCCCTCCCTTGAATCTCTCAGGCCCCGTTACCGCGCGGGCGAGGCACATCTGAAAAGCGGACCGCCGTCTCCGGTGGTCCCACCCAAGGTGCAAGCCATGTCCCATCGGGTCATGGCGAACCTCTCAGGTTCCGATGACAGATGGGGAGGAACGACCTCGCCCGTGCCGTCATGCCTTGGGAGACATCCGTCCGATGAGCAGCACCGAAATCCGTCGTACCGCGCTCGATGCCCTGCATCGCTCGCTGGGTGCGACGATGACCGACTTCGCCGGCTGGGACATGCCGCTGCGCTACGGCTCCGAGCGCGACGAGCACGTCGCCGTGCGGACCCGGGCGGGGCTCTTCGACCTCTCCCACATGGGCGAGATCACCGTGACCGGGCCGCAGGCGGCCGAGCTTCTCAATTACGCCCTCGTCGGCAACATCGCCTCCGTCGGTGTCGGCCGCGCCCGCTACACCATGATCTGCCGGGCCGACGGCGGCATCCTGGACGACCTGATCGTCTACCGGCTCGGTGAGACCGACTACATGGTCGTCGCGAACGCCTCCAACGCCCAGGTCGTGCTGGACGCGCTCGTCGAGCGTGCCGCCGGTTTCGACGCCGAGGTGCGCGACGACCGGGACGCCTACGCCCTGATCGCCGTGCAGGGCCCCGAGTCCCCCGGGATCCTGAAGTCCCTGACCGACGCCGACCTCGACGGCCTCAAGTACTACGCCGGTCTGCCCGGCACGGTCGCCGGGGTCCCCGCCCTCATCGCCCGCACCGGCTACACCGGCGAGGACGGCTTCGAGCTGTTCGTGAAGCCCGAGCACGCCGTCGAGCTGTGGCAGGCGCTGACCAAGGCGGGCGAGGGTGCCGGTCTGGTCCCGTGCGGCCTGTCCTGCCGGGACACCCTGCGCCTGGAGGCGGGCATGCCGCTGTACGGGCACGAGCTGAGCACGGAGCTCACCCCCTTCGACGCCGGGCTCGGCCGGGTGGTGAAGTTCGAGAAGGACGGTGACTTCGTCGGGCGCGAGGCCCTCCAGCAGGCCGCCGCGCGGTCGCAGGAGAACCCCCCGCGCGTCCTGGTCGGCCTGGTCGCCGAGGGGCGGCGGGTGCCGCGCGCCGGGTACCCGGTCGTCGCCGGCGGCGAGGTGATCGGCGAGGTCACCTCCGGCGCGCCCTCCCCGACGCTGGGCAAGCCGATCGCGATGGCGTACGTCGACGCGGCGCACTCGGCGCCGGGCACGGCCGGTGTCGGCGTGGACATCCGGGGCAGTCACGAGCCGTACGAGGTCGTGGCGCTGCCGTTCTACAAGCGCCAGAAGTAATCCTTGGGCGTGCCCCCGGGCACATCACCGCTGCTCACGCGCGTTTCCAGCAGTCCCCCATTCATCAGCACTCCCCCGCGTACAGGAGAATTCAGGCCATGAGCAACCCCCAGCAGCTGCGCTACAGCAAGGAGCACGAGTGGCTGTCGGCCGCCGAGGACGGCGTCTCGACGGTCGGCATCACCGAGTTCGCGGCCAACGCGCTCGGCGACGTCGTCTACGCCCAGCTTCCCGAGGTGGGCTCCGCCGTGACCGCGGGCGAGACCTGTGGCGAGCTGGAGTCGACCAAGTCGGTCAGCGACCTGTACTCCCCCGTCACCGGTGAGGTCACCGAGATCAACGAGGACGTCGTCAACGACCCGTCCCTCGTCAACTCGGCCCCCTTCGAGGGCGGCTGGCTCTTCAAGGTCCGTGTCACCGAGGAGCCCGCCGACCTGCTCTCCGCCGACGAGTACACCGCCCAGAACGCCGGCTGAGGAGCCGTACACGCATGTCCGCACTGAACACCCCCCTGCACGAGCTCGACCCGGACATCGCCGCCGCGGTCGACGCCGAGCTGCACCGCCAGCAGTCCACGCTGGAGATGATCGCCTCCGAGAACTTCGCGCCGGTCGCGGTGATGGAGGCGCAGGGCTCGGTCCTCACCAACAAGTACGCGGAGGGCTACCCGGGCCGCCGCTACTACGGCGGCTGCGAGCACGTCGACGTCGCCGAGCAGATCGCCATCGACAGGGTCAAGGAGCTGTTCGGCGCCGAGTACGCCAACGTCCAGCCGCACTCGGGCGCCTCCGCCAACCAGGCGGCCCTGTTCGCGCTGGCCAAGCCCGGGGACACCATCCTCGGCCTGGACCTCGCGCACGGCGGCCACCTGACCCACGGGATGCGGCTTAACTTCTCCGGCAAGCAGTTCGACGTGGTCGCCTACCACGTCGACCCGGCGACGGGGCTTGTCGACATGGCCGAGGTGGAGAAGCTCGCCAAGGAGCACCGGCCGAAGGTGATCATCGCCGGGTGGTCGGCGTACCCGCGGCAGCTGGACTTCGCGGAGTTCCGCCGGATCGCCGACGAGGTCGAGGCGTACCTGTGGGTCGACATGGCGCACTTCGCGGGCCTGGTCGCGGCCGGGCTGCACCCGAACCCGGTGCCGTACGCCGATGTCGTCACCTCGACCACCCACAAGACGCTGGGCGGCCCCCGCGGCGGCATCATCCTCGCCAAGCAGGACTTCGCGAAGAAGCTGAACTCGTCCGTGTTCCCGGGCTTCCAGGGCGGTCCCCTGGAGCACGTGATCGCGGCGAAGGCGGTCTCCTTCAAGGTCGCGGCGAGCGAGGAGTTCAAGGAGCGCCAGCGGCGTACGGTGGAGGGTGCGCGCATCCTCGCCGAGCGTCTGACGGCCGACGACGCCCGGGCGGCCGGGGTGAACGTGCTGTCCGGCGGTACGGACGTGCACCTGATCCTGGTCGACCTGCGCGAGTCCGAGCTGGACGGTCAGCAGGCCGAGGACCGTCTCCACGAGGTCGGCATCACGGTCAACCGCAACGCCGTCCCGAACGACCCGCGCCCGCCGATGGTCACCTCGGGGCTCCGGATCGGCACACCGGCGCTGGCCACCCGCGGCTTCACGGCCGAGGACTTCGCCGAGGTGGCGGACGTGATCGCCGAGACGCTGAAGCCGTCGTACGACGCCCAGGCGCTGAAGGTCCGGGTCTCGGCGCTTGCCGACAGGCATCCGCTGTACCCCGGTCTGAACAAGTAGTTCCCCGGTGGGGGCACCCGACGGTGTGTGCCCCCACCCTCCTAGGAGGAGTTCCCCGTGGCCATCTCGGTCTTCGACCTGTTCTCGATCGGCATCGGCCCGTCCAGCTCCCACACGGTCGGCCCGATGCGCGCGGCACGCATGTTCGCCCGCCGGCTGCGGAGCGAGGAGCTGCTGGGCTCCGTCGCGTCGATACGTGCCGAGCTGTACGGCTCCCTGGGCGCGACCGGCCACGGCCACGGCACCCCGAAGGCGGTGCTGCTCGGTCTGGAGGGCGCCTCGCCGCGGACGGTCGACGTGGAGACGGCCGACGAGCGTGTGGAGCAGATCAAGTCCGGCCGGCGGCTGAAGCTCCTCGGTGAGCACGACATCCCGTTCTCCTTCGACGACGACCTGAAGCTGCACCGCCGCAAGGCACTCCCGTACCACGCGAACGGGATGACCCTGTGGGCCTACGACGCCTCGGGCACGGAGCTGCTGTCGAAGACGTACTACTCGGTGGGCGGCGGCTTCGTCGTCGACGAGGACGCGGTCGGCGCGGACCGCATCAAGCTGGACGACACGGTCCTCAAGTACCCGTTCCGTACGGGCGACGAGCTGCTGCGCCTGACGAAGGAGACGGGCCTGTCGATCTCCGCGCTGATGCTGGAGAACGAGCGCGCCTGGCGGACGGAGGAGGAGATCCGCTCGGGGCTCCTCGACATCTGGCGGGTCATGCAGGCGTGCGTGTCCCGGGGCATGTCCCGTGAGGGCATCCTGCCGGGCGGGCTGCGGGTGAAACGCCGGGCGGCCGTGACGGCACGCCAACTGCGCGCCGAGGGCGACCCGTTGGCGCGGTCGATGGAGTGGATCACGCTCTACGCGATGGCGGTGAACGAGGAGAACGCGGCGGGCGGCCGCGTGGTGACCGCCCCGACGAACGGCGCGGCGGGCATCATCCCGGCGGTCCTGCACTACTACATCAACTTCGTGCCGGGCGCCGACGAGGACGGAGTCGTCCGCTTCCTGCTGGCCGCGGGCGCGATCGGCATGCTCTTCAAGGAGAACGCGTCCATCTCCGGCGCCGAGGTCGGCTGCCAGGGCGAGGTCGGCTCGGCCTGCTCGATGGCGGCGGGCGCGCTGGCCGAGGTGCTCGGCGGCTCCCCCGAGCAGGTGGAGAACGCGGCCGAGATCGGCATGGAGCACAACCTCGGCCTGACCTGCGACCCGGTCGGCGGCCTGGTCCAGATCCCGTGCATCGAGCGCAACGGCATGGCCGCGGTGAAGGCCGTCACCGCCGCCCGCATGGCCATGCGCGGCGACGGCTCGCACAAGGTGTCCCTGGACAAGGTCATCAAGACGATGAAGGACACGGGCGCCGACATGAGCGTGAAGTACAAGGAGACGGCGCGGGGCGGGCTGGCGGTGAACATCATCGAGTGCTGAGGGGGCAGGCCCTGACCTGCGGGTTCGCGGCACGTGATCAACACCGGATGCACCGCTCACCCACCAGCCGATGTATCAAATCGATCCCCCACTCTCACCCAAGGGGTACCATTCGATACATGGACGCTGCGGAAAACTCGCGCCTGGAACAGCGGCTGGCCAGCCTCTCCCCCACATTCACGACGGCGCAGGCGCGACAGGCCCTGCTCTCCCCCCGCGATCTGGCGCACTTGGTCGCGGAAGCGGAGATAGACGAACTGTCCCGTGGGGTGTACCGGCGGGCAGACGCCCCGGAGACCGCGCACGCGGATCTGCTGGCCGTGTGCGCACGGGCCCCTCGCGCCGTCGTGTGCGGTGAATCCGCCCTGGCCGTGCATGAGCTGATCGACGACATCCCCGCAGCAGTACACATCGCCGTGCCGCGCGGTACGCGCCGCCCGACGATTTCCTACCCGCCGACCGTGGTGGCGCAGTACGCCGCGAAGACCTTCGCCCTCGGTATCGAAGGGTTCGAAGCAGCTCCGGGAGAGACCATCCCCATGTACAACGCAGCCCGCAGTGTCGTCGACGCGATGCGCCACCGCAGCCGCCTCGGTGAGACCCTCGCCCTGTCCGCGCTCGGCCGCTACCTGCGCCGGAGCGGACGCGGCGGGGTCGGCGAACTCCAGCACATCGCACGTGAGTTGGATGCTCTCTCCGTTGTCCGCCCCGCCGTAGAGGCGGTGCTCGCCTGATGGCCAACCCCACCCGCGACACTACGGCCGGCCGCGTCTACAACGACCTGCGCAACCTGGCGCGCCGCAACCGCGGGTCCACGGACGAGGTCATGGTCGAGTACATCCTCGAACGGTTCCTCTACCGCCTGGCCTCATCGCCCCTGGGCGGGAAGCACTTCGTCCTCAAGGGTGGCCTGCTGCTCGCCCAGTTCGGCGCACGTCGAATGACCCGCGACATCGACATCCTCGGCCGCTCGTTCCCAGGCGATGAAACCGAGATCATCCGCAGGATCGCGGCCATCGCCGCCACCGAGATCGACGACGGAGTCGTATTCGATCCCACGACACTCAAGACCGTCCCCATCCGCGAGGAGGACGAGTACCACGGTCTGCGCCTGTCCATGGCTGCCTCCATCGCCCGGGCCCGACTCAAGCTCCAACTGGACGTCAGCTTCGGCGACCCCGTTATCCCTGGCCCTCGGATCATCGACTACCCGCAGCAGCTCACGACGGACAGCTTCCAGATCCTCGGCTACCCACTCGCCACCGTCATCGCCGAAAAACTCTCCACCGCCGTCTCCCTCGGCGACCTCGACGGACAGGAACTCACCACGGCGCTGACCGCCACCGCCGCACACCGCGGCATCACCTTGAAACCGCTCAGCGCCACCCTCACCGACCTCGGCGAGCGGCGCCAGACCTCCTACTCCGCCTGGCGCCGCCGACAAGGCCCCGCTGCGACCAGCTACCCCGAACGCTTCACGGACGTCGTCCGGCAGGTCACCGCCTTCGCGGACACACTTCTCAACGACGAGGCCCTCACTCTCACTTGGAGTGCAGCGACCCTCACGTGGTCATGAACCAGACCTGGCCGACCGACCAGGCCTTCGGGCCGAACCCGAGACCTACGCATTACGAGTGCAGGGCTCACCGAAGCCATCGCGTGCCACCCGAGCATCAACTACCCAGTCCCGTAAGCGTCTCAGGCAGCATGGGATAAAGTCCCTGACGCGCCTAAAGGCAAGCTTGAGCATGCCAAAGCTGCAGGTGAATGCCATGATCAACAGCCGTCCACAAGTCCGTGAAGTACAAGGAGACGGCGCGGGGTGGGCTGGCGGTGAACATCATCGAGTGCTGACGCCGTCAGCCGCGAGGCGCAGACACCGGCGTTGCCCTTGTGGTCACACGAAGCCGCCCTCTCCTCACCGCTTCCACGGCGCCTGCACATCGATTACACGCCGTACCGAACCGGTCGTGCCAAGGTGGGAGACAAATCAACTTCCGTCCCCACCCCGGCACTTCAGGGAGACCCCCATGCTGCGCGGCATAGACGTGAGCGCCTACCAGTCCTCCACGTACGACACGGACGGCCTCTCCTTCGTCTTCATCAAGGCGACGGAGGGCCGTTCGTACGTCAACCCGAGACTCGCGGCGCAGACGAAGCACGGCCGCGACGCGGGTCTGGTCGTCGGCTTCTACCACTTCCTGTGGCCCGGCAACCTGGAGGCCCAGGCGGAGTACTTCGTCAAACACGCCCCGGAGAAGGCGGGCGACATCCTCGCGGTCGACTGGGAGACGACCAGCTCCGGCACCCACGCGAGCAACGCGGAGAAGGACTCGTTCATCCGCAAGGTGAAGCAACTCCGCCCTAACAACCAGGTGATCCTGTACGCCAACAGGAACTTCTGGCTGAACATCGACACGACCTCGTACGCCGGTGACGGCCTCTGGATCGCCGACTACGTCACCGCCGGCAAGCCCCGCATCAAGGCCAAGTGGCGCTTCCACCAGTACAGCAGCGAGCCGCACGACAAGGATGTCGCGGACTTCGCGGACAAGGCCGCGCTCAAGGAGTGGGCCAACGACGCGTGATCTAGCCGCGGAAGTCCGCAGGCCGTTCCGGGGACGCCTCCGACAAGGCCTTCGTCACCTCGGTCGCGCCCGCGCGCAGGCCGTACACCGGGGTGCCGGGCTGCTGGTGCCAGGAGTCGGCGAGGGGGCCCGCGTCGACCGTGTCGAAGCCGAGTTCGTCGATCAGGGCCCGTACCTTCGCCTTGGCCTGCTCGTCGTCGCCGGCGACCGGGAGTGCCTGGCGGTCGGGGGTGCCGGCCGGCAGCGGGCGGTCGAGGATGTCCTGGGCATAGGTGCCGTTGAAGGCCTTGATCACGGTGTGGCCGAGCTGCCGTGCCGTCCACGCGCTCTCGGTGAGGCCCTCGTCCTCGATCGCCGCGATCCTGCCGTCCCGCTGCGGGTAGTAGTTGCCGGTGTCGATCACGGCGACGTCCGGCGCCGCGCCGTCGAGCACGCCCGTCGGCAGGTCGGGGATCGCCTTGAGGGGGATCGTGACCACGACGACCTCCGCGCCGCGCGCCGCCTCCTCCACCCGGACCGGTGTCGCGCCGGTCTCCTTCGCCAGCTCGGTGAGCGTTTCGGGGCCGCGCGAGTTGGCGACGGAGACGTCGTGGCCGAGCGCGGTGAGCCGCCGGGTGAGGTTGCCGCCGATGTTGCCCGCGCCGATGATGCCGATCTTCATGACAGGACTGCCCTTCAGGGTAGATGCATGTGCATGCTCCTGGGTCGCGTCAACCCTGGGGTGTCCTGGTCTATTCCGGACGGCGGGGCGTGCCGGTGAACACCCTCGGCGCCGTCAGAGTCGTACGACGATCTTGCCTGTGTGGGTGTTCGACTCCATCAGGCGGTGCGCGTCCTGGATGCGGTCCAGGCCCTCGAAGACCTCCCCGATGACCGGGCGGAAGCCGCCGTCGGCCAGGCCCGCGTTGAGGAACGCGGTGGAGCGGCGGCGGCCGGCCGGGGTGGCGGTGAGGATCATGTTGGCGTACGTGTGGATGGTGAAGGGCCAGTTCCAGGGGATCTCGGCGGGACGGCGGTCCAGCCAGCCGTAGGCGAGCACCGAACCGCCGGTCGCGAGGGCCTCCGCCAGCGGGCGGAAGCCGGGGCCGCCGATCGCGTCGAAGAGCACCTCGACGCCGTTGCCGCCGGTGAGTCGCCGCACCTCCTTGGCCACGGCCTCCGGCGTCGACTCCCCGGTGACGATCACCTCCGCCGCGCCCAGCTCCAGCAGCCCGCGCCGCTTCTCCTCGGTGCGCGTGGTGGCGAGCGGGATCGCGCCGATGCGCCGGGCGACCTGGATGGCCGCGGTGCCGACCCCGCTGGACGCGCCGGTGATCAGCACGTGGTCGCCGGGCTTCAGACGAGCCGTCTCCAGCAGTCCGCCGTACGCGGTCGTGTACGTCAGCCAGGCCGCGGCGCCGCTGACCGCGTCGACGGAGCCGGGGCGGCGCAGGACCGCGGACTCGGGCAGGACGACCCGCTCGGCGTACACACCCTGGGCGCTCATCTCGATGCCGGGGCCGGTCATCACCGGGTCGCCGACGGCGAGTTCGGTCACGCCCTCGCCGACCGCCTCGACGATGCCGGAGGCCTCGTAGCCGAGGCGGGAGGCGGGGAGGGCGGGCTGGTAGTAGTAAGTGCCGCTGCGGAAAAGGGCTTCGGCGCGGTTGAGGCCCAACGCCTCTACGCGGACGAGGACTTGGCCGGGGGCGGGATGGTCGGGGAGCGTCACGTCCTCGATGCGCAGGACCTCGGGGCCGCCGATCTCATGAAAAAGCACGGTACGTGCGGTGGTTGGCATGCGGAAAACGCTATGGGGGCGCGGCGAGACGCTCCATGTCCGTCGGTCTCCGATTCCTGTCCGTGCGTCTTGCGTCCCGCCCCACCGGCTACCGTTCGGACATGGACGTACTCAGCGATGCCGTGAGCGCGATGCGTACCGGGCGGCCGCACTCCTCGCTGCGGGACAAGTACGCGCCGTGGGGCATGCGGTTCGAGGCCGCGGAGGGGGCCGGGTTCCATGTGGTGCTGCAGGGATCGGCGTGGCTGATCCCGGCGGAGGGCGAGCCGGTCGCCGTCGGGCCGGGTGACGTGGCGTTCCTGGCGCACGGGCGCGGGCACGCGCTGGCCAGCGGGCTGGACGTACCGCTGGATCTCGTACGGCCCGGCGAGAACGGCCGCTGGCCCGGGCCGCCTTCCCCGCCGAGGGACTCGACGCCGGACGCGGTCATGCTGTGCGGCGCGTACCAGATGGACCACAGCCGTGCCCACCGGCTGCTGACCGAGCTGCCGGAGGTGGTGCATCTGCCCGCCCGGGTCGGCGCGGACCGTTCGCTGCGGGCTGCCGTGGAACTGCTCGGCATGGAGATGGAGGAGCGGCGGCCCGGCTCCGACGCCATCGTCACCTCGCTCCTCGACACCCTGCTGCTGTACATCCTGCGTGCCTGGTGGCAGCGGGAGCGCCGGGGCACCGGCTGGTCGGCCGCGCTCGCCGACCCGGCCGTGGCGGCGGCCCTGCGTGCGATCCACGGCGACCCGGCCCGCCCCTGGACGGTCGAGGAACTCGGCGCCGAGGGCGGCCTGTCCCGCGCCGCCTTCGCCCGCCGCTTCACCACGCTGGTCGGCGAACCACCGCTCGCGTACCTCACCTGGTGGCGCATGACGACGGCGGGCCGACTGCTCCGCGAGGAGGACCTCCCCCTCCGCCACATAGCCCAACGCACCGGCTACACCTCGGAGTTCGCCTTCGCCAAGGCCTTCAAGAGGGAGTACGGGGTGGCACCGGGACAGTATCGGAGGCGGGCTTCCTAGGACTCCTCCAGGGCTCCGGACTGCTGAAGGAGCCAGCCGATGCGGAGTTCCTCCGCTGCCGGGCGGAACACCCTTGTGAGTTCGGCGCGTTCGGGGTCGTTCTCGGGGAGGTTGTCGGCGAGGAGGGCCTGCGCGGCGATGGCCTGGGGGCGGGCGCCGAGCGCGGCGCGGAGGTGGAGCGAGCGGCGGAGCATCGCGAGCCGTTCGGCGGGCTCCTTGTGCGGTGCGAGGTGGCGGATGATGTACGACTCGAAGTAGCCGTCGCCGGTTCTCGTCGCGATCTCCAGAGCCGTCTCATAGCGCGGGAGGGCGCCGGCCGGGTTCTCGTCGATGTTGTCCAGGAGTACGGCCCAGTGGTACTCGGCCCAGCCGCGCATCGTCTCGTCGCCGCTCCTCGCCGCCGCCCGGTAGCCGGCCTCGGCCGCCGCACGGTCGTCGGCGCGTGTCCCGCGGCCGAACAGCAGGCGGCTGTAGGCCAGTCGTCCGGTGAGCAGCTGTGCCGTCGGCGACGCGGGATCGAGCGCCGCGACCGCCTTCTCGGCCTCCTCGTGCCCCTCGATCCGGAAGAACCAGCGCTCTACGGCGATCTCCGCGTACAACTCGGGCTCGGCCTCCGGGTCCAGGGCGGTGAGCGCCGCGTCCCACTCCCCGAGCAGCAGCAGACGGCGGGCGATGTAGGTGTCATCGGCTATCATGGCGCCTACATTAGGAAGCGGCGATGTAGGTGGTCAAGTGCAGTACGGTGACTACATTGGGAACGTGACCCGGCTGGCCGTCGAGCTGGCCAACACCGGGACCCTCGACGAACGGGGCGAACTGGTCGGCGCGTTCTTCGCGGAGCACGAGGTCACGCCGGCGCCCGGCGGCGACTACGGCGAGCTGCCCGGCCTCGTGCGCACGGCGTTGGCCCAGGCGGTCGACGGCGCGGCCCCCGACGCCGTACACCGGCTGCTGCGCGACTATCCGCCGGAGATGCACCTGTCCGACCACGACGGCGGCTGGCACATCCACTTCAGCCGCAACGGCACCCCGGCCCGACGCTGGGCCGGCCAGCTGATCGCCGCCCAGCTCGCCCTGGTCGCGGCCGGGGACCCGGCGGTGACGCTGGGGCGATGCGCCGCGGCCGGGTGCGGAAACTACTTCGTGGACCAGTCCCGCAACCGAACCCGCCGCTTCTGCTCCAACGCCTGCGCGAGCCGCACGACGGTGGCGGCGCATCGGGCCCGGGCGGCGAAGAACGCCTAGCCAGGCCTGCTGTGGGTTCTCCCTAACCCGCGAAGGGGTCCTCCAGCTCCGCCCGCAGCACCTCCGCCGCCCGCTCCGCGTCCCCCGCCGCGACCGCCCGCACCAGCGCCTCGTGTGCCTCGTCGCCGGT
Organism: Streptomyces sp. NPDC047081; assembly: GCF_040643775.1. NCBI lineage: Bacteria > Bacillati > Actinomycetota > Actinomycetes > Kitasatosporales > Streptomycetaceae > Streptomyces > Streptomyces sp. NPDC047081. The sequence goes on from NZ_JBEYUY010000025.1 coordinate 128,143, forward strand.
GTTCGGGTCGTGGTCGCGCAGGTCGGTCAGGGCCAGGAGTTCGACCAGGCCCTCCCGCAGCACCGGCGTGAACTGCGCGAACAGATCGGCGAGTACGGGGTTGTGCGCGGCGGCGACCACGGCCGCGTGGAAGGCGATGTCGGCGTCGACGAACGCCACGTCGTCCGCGTCCGCGGCGGCACGCCGGCCGGCCAGCGCGGACTCGATGGCCGCGATGTCGTCCGGGGTACGACGGCGTGCGGCGAGGCGCGCGGCCTGGACCTCCACGGCCATGCGGACCTCGTAGACGTCCGTCACCGCGGCCCGGCGCAGCCTGGCCGGCCAGTCCTCGACCGGCTCGGTCGCGGTGACGAAGACGCCGGCGCCCTGCCGGGGCCGGACCAGCCCCGCCCCCGCCAGCGCCCGCAGCGCCTCGCGGACCGTGGAGCGGCCCACGCCGAGTTCCTTCGCCAGGGTCGTCTCGCCGGGCAGCCGGGTGCCGACCGGCCAGTGACCGTCGGCGATGTACGCGCGCAGCCGTTCCGCGGCCTGTTCGACCAGGGGGCTCGGGCGGACGGGACCGAGCGGCATCGCTTCACCCGCCTTTCTCACTCGTACGACCTCACTTGCCTCACCTCACTCACCTGATCTCACTTGTCTGAGGAGCTGAGGTGTGGATAGCGTACCGCCATGACGTTCCGCGGTCTTCTTCTCGGCTGCCGCGGCGGGGCCTGACGCGACCGGCACCCCGCCGCGGGTCACCGTGCTGCCGGTCACCGTCCGACCGAGCCGGAAGGCAGCAGCAGACGATGAGCACGACGACCGCCCACTGGAACCCGCAGCGGCCCAGCCCGATGCCGTACCACCGCTACCGCCCCTACCAGGACCGGGTGAACGTCCCGGCCGGGGACCGGAGTTGGCCCGCCGCCCGTATCGACCGCGCCCCGCTCTGGGTCCCCGTCGACCTGCGCGACGGCAACCAGGCCCTCGCCGAACCGATGGACACGCCCCGCAAGCGCCGCTTCTTCGACCTGCTGACCGGCATGGGCTTCAAGGAGATCGAGGCCGGCTACCCCTCGGCGAGCCGCACGGACTTCGACTTCGTACGGCACCTGGTGACGTCCGGCGCCGTACCAGAAGACGTCACGCCGGTCGTGTTCACCCCGGCCCGGCCGGAGCTGATCGACCGGACCTTCGAGTCGATCGCCGGGCTGGAGCGCGCGGTCGTGCACCTGTACATCGCGACCTCGCCGGTGTGGCGGGAGGTCGTACTGGGCCGGGATCGGGAGGCCGTCCGGAGGACCGTGCACGAGGCCGCCGAGCGGATGGCTCGCCTGGCCGGTGACTCCCCAGGCATCCGCTTCCAGTTCTCCCCGGAGACCTTCAACCTCACCGAACCCGACTTCGCTCTCGAACTGTGCGACGGGCTCACGGAGTTGTGGGACGCGAGCCCCGACCGCCCGGTGACGCACAACCTCCCCGCCACGGTCGAGATCGCCACCCCGAACGTGTACGCCGACCAGATCGAGTACATGCACCGGCACCTCTCCCGGCGCGACTCGGTCGTCCTCTCCGTCCACCCGCACAACGACCGCGGCACGGGCGTGGCCTGCGCCGAACTCGCCGTGCTGGCCGGTGCCCAGCGTGTGGAGGGCTGTCTCTTCGGCAACGGGGAGCGCACCGGCAACGTCGACCTGGTGACCCTGGCGCTCAACCTGTACGCCCAAGGGGTCGACCCCATGGTCGACTTCAGCGGGATCGACGCGGTGCGCGAGACCGTCGAGCACTGCAACCGCCTGCCCGTGCACCCGCGCCACCCCTACGCGGGCGACCTCGTGTACACGGCCTTCTCGGGCACCCACCAGGACGCGATCGACAAGGGCTTCACCGAACACGCCTGCCGGGCGAAGGAGTTGGGGATGTCGGAGGCGGAGGCGCCGTGGTCGGTGCCGTATCTGCCGATCGACCCGGCGGACGTCGGCCGCTCCTACGAGGCGGTCATCCGCGTCAACTCCCAGTCGGGCAAGGGCGGAACGGCGTATCTGCTGCGCACCCACCACGGCATCGACCTGCCGCCCCGGATGCGGCCGGACTTCTCGCGGGTGGTCCAGGAGGCGACGGAAGAGAGCGGGCGGGAGGTGACGCCGAAGGAGCTGTACGAGCTGTTCCGGGAGACGTATCTGGCGGACGAAGGGCCGGTGGAGCCGGGCGAGTTCGAGATCCTGGAGCTCGTGGAGGACCCGGCCGCCGCGTTCGCCGAGGTCCGGGTGGACGGGGTCACGGCCTGGGGTGCGGGCTTGGGACCGTCGGCCTCCGCGCAGGCCGTACGGTCCGCCGCGAACCGGGCGGCGGTGCGATGACGGACGTACTGCGCGCCCAGGACGTCCATGTCGTCCGCGACGGCCGGCCGATCCTCCAGGAGGTGTCGCTGACCGTCCGGGCCGGTGAGCACTGGGCGTTGCTCGGCGCCAACGGCGCGGGCAAGTCCACGCTGCTCAGCCTGCTGGGCGCCCGCGTCCACCCCTCCCGGGGCTGGGTGGAGGTGCTCGGGCGTCGCCTCGGCCGGGTGGACGTACGGGAGTTGAGGTCGTACGTCGGTCATGTCGACCCGCGCCATCCGCTGACCGAGCCGCTGCGAGTGCGGGACGTCGTGCTGACCGGGCTGACCAACTCCGTTGCTCCGCTTCCCCGTTGGCGGCCGACCGCCGAACAGGAGGAGCGCGCCGAGCAGTTGATCACCACGCTCGGGCTCGCCGAGCGCCGCGAGTCCCGCTGGCCCACGCTCTCCCAGGGCCAGCGCGGCCGGACCCTGATCGCCCGCGCTCTGATGCCTCGGCCCCGGCTGCTCCTGCTCGACGAACCGGCGACCGGACTGGACCTCCCCGGCCGCGAGCAGCTGATCGCCGCGCTGGACGAACTGCGCGCGGCGCATCCGGCCCTGGCGACGGTCCTGGTCACCCACCACCTGGAGGAGCTGCCGCCCGGCACCACCCACGCCCTGCTCCTGCGCGACGGCCGTGTCCTCGCGCAGGGCCCGGCCGCCGAGGTCCTCACCGGCGACCAGGTCGGCAAGTGCTTCGACCTGCCGCTGAGCCTGACGCGGCACGACGGGCGCTGGAGCGTGCGGATCGCCCGGCGGGCGTGAGGAAGCGGACATGACGAAGGGGGGCGCCCCGAGCGGGCGCCCCCCTTTCCGCGCAGGTCACTTGTTCAGGTAGGCCCAGAACTCGTCGAACGACAGGACCTTGTCGCCGTTCAGGTCGCGGGTCTTGATGATCACCTCGGCGACCGACTCGGTCACGTTCCAGTCGCCCCCCTGGGCGAGGGCGGTCTTGAACTCGGCGGCCGTGATGAAGCCGTCACCGTCGGTGTCGATCCGCTGGAATTCCTTGCGCGCTGCCTCGATGTCGGCCACCGATCCGCCCCTTTTCTCCATGACTGCGAGTCTTGCTGTGTTGCTGACGCAGGTCAGATTAGCTGGCGAGGCGCGCCTCCAGCGCGGCGCCCACCCACGCGAACTCCTCCGCGAAGGTCTTCACGGGCGTTCCCTTGAGCGTCCCCAGCAGTTCGCGGTAGCGCGCGAGGCGGGGGTTGTGGGTCGCGTTGATGCGTTCGAGGATCGCGGCGCGGTCGGTGTCGCCGAACAGCTCCCGCAGCACCTGCTCCGCCTCCGGGGCCGCCGGCTCGATCCCCTGCTCCCGCGCCTTCCCCACCTGCTCGACCAGCCGCCTGGCGAACCACCGGGACGCCCCGGCGGGGGTGTCGGGCCCCCGGTCGGCGTGGTTGAGCTCCGCCGCCCTGCGCATCTGCGCCCGGAACTCCGGGTCCTGCACCAGCTCGGCCAGCTCCACCCAGGCGTCCACCTGCTCGGGCGTCGGGTCGTCCGGCAGGTTCACGGCGGTGTCGCGCATCCGCTCACGGATGTCCGGATCCGCGAGGTCCAGCCCGTGGAACATCTCCTCCACGAACTCCTCCATGATCCGCCTGCGTTCGGCCGCAGACAGCCGCGCCAGTTTGTTCATCAGGGTCATCTCCTCCGCACTCGATCCGCGTCGCGCCACCGTCGACAGCACCGCCCGGGTCACCTTCAGCGAGCGGATCCGCGCGTCCAGCGCCACCACATGCGCCGCCGCGACCTCCGCCACGGTCCGCTCGCCGTCCAGCACCTTGCGCACGTCCGCCAGGCCGAGGCCCAGCTCGCGCAGGGTGCGGATCAGCTCCAGGCGGGCGGCGGACTCGGCGTCGTAGAGCCGGTAACCGCCCGTGGAGCGGCCGACGGGAGTGAGCACGCCCTCGTCGGACCAGTAGCGGATGGTGCGCACGGTCAGTCCTGTCGACCTGGCCAGCTCGCCGATGGTGAAAAGTCCGGTGCCGTCGTCGATCATGTCTGCGAGTCTGGGCCTTCCAGTGGGTGGAGACTCAAGGAGCGCGGAGTTGGAGACTCTTCGGGACATTCTCGACGCGGCCGCGCGCGGTGTCTTCCCGCCCGCGGACGGCCGTACGACCGTCGTCCCGCAGGCCTGTGACCGGGACGCGGGCGTGCTCGCCTTCACCGCGCACGCCGTCGTCTTCACGGACGAGGACCCGGAGTGGGTACGGGAGACCCTGCACGCGACGGACTGCGATCCGCTCGCGGCACCCATGAACCCCCGTTTCCTGGCCGCCCTCCTCGACCGCACGGGCCGTACCGCCGAGACCGTCGACGCCATGCTGGTCGGCTCCCCGCTCCCGGGCGAACCGCCGCTCGCGCTCGCGGAGATCGAGGACGGGGAGCATCCGCGGATCGTCTACGCCCGCGGCCGGCGCGACGAGGTGCGCGCCTGGACGGCGGACGGCGGGGTGCTCGTGGTGGGGCGCGGGGTCGGCGGCCGGCCGGAGGTCTCGGTGGAGGTGGACGAGGGGGTACGGCACCGGGGGCTCGGGCGGCTGCTGGTGGCGGCGGCCCGGCATCTCGTCAACGAGCCGCTGTGGGCCCAGGTCTCCCCGGGGAACGCCCGCAGCATGCGGGCGTTCCAGGCGGCGGGGTACCAGCCCGTCGGCTCCGAGCTGCTGCTCAGTGCCAGGGCTCGTAGTACGGGTTGCTCTCGCAGTCGCTCATGATCTCGACCTTGGTCTTCTTGTCGACCGGGCAGACGCCGATGACGTACTGCCGGGCGATACCGCCGGGGAAGGCCACCTCGACCTGGTCGGCCCATTTGTGGGTGTCGCCGATGGTCTTGTTGACATCCACGCCGCCCGGGGCGTCGATGTAGTAGTTGAAGCCGGACTTGTACCAGGTCTTGTAGAGGTCGTGATCGTAGGTCGTGGACACGTACGGCGAGGGCTGGTTGACGAGGACGTACTGCTCCACGTCGTACTGGCCGTTGATGACGTCCTTGGGATAGAAGCCCTGCTCGAAGACGGTGGCCGGGCCCCGGCTGTCGCTGCGGTAGAGGGTGCCGCAGGTGGTGCGCCAGACCGGCTCGGGCGTGATGCGGTCGACGTCGACCCGGCGGTCGGCTGCCGCCTCGACGGGGTCGTCGAACTGGGGACAGGCGGGGGCCGCGGCCTTGGCCGGGGCGACCGTGGCGAAGACGGCCGCGAGGGACAGGGCGACGGCAGCGACCCGCCGCCGCAGGGGAGTTGTGATCATGAGAGGCACGATTCCGGTTCCGGTCCCGCGCCCCGGGGATCGTCACCCGTACGACGGCGTGTCCAACTGGCGTGCTGTCAGCGGAAGATGCCGGTGTGGCCGAGGGAATAGCGGCCCGGCTGCGGGTAGACCGCGAGGCCGTGCGGGCCGCTGCCCACCTTGATGCGGGCCAGCTGCTTTCCGGAGCGGGTGTCGATGGCGTACACCTCGGAGTTGTAACGGCCGGACAGCCACAGGACCTTGCCGTCGGCCGAGACGCCGCCCATGTCGGGGCTGCCGCCGTCCGGCAGGTGCCACTTCCTGGTGACCTTGTTCTGCGCGAAGTCGAAGACGGAGACGGTGCCCTCGCCGCGGTTGGAGACGTACATCTCGCGCGAGTCGCGGCTGACGTAGAGGCCGTGGCAGCCCTTGCCGGTGGGCAGGAAGGCCGGCTTGGTGAACCTGTCGCCGTCGAGGATCCACATCCCGTCGGCCATCATGTCGGCGACGTAGAACCTCTTCCCGTCCGGCGACACCTTCACGTCCTGCGGCATCGCGCCGTGGAACGGCAGCTTCTGCTGCCCGATCACCTTCATCCTCTCCGTGTCGACCTTCAGCAGCTCGCCGCTGAACTCGCAGGAGACGATGAAGTACCGGCCGTCGAGGGAGAAGTCGGCGTGGTTGACGCCGTAACAGCTGACCGGGACGGTCTTCTCGCGCTTCATGGTGTGCGCGTCGCGGAAGACGAGTTCGCGGTCGAGCGAGGCCATGACGATCGCATACTTGCCGTTCGGCGTGAAGTAGAGGTTGTACGGGTCGTGCACGTCGACCGGCTCTCCGGCCCTGCCGGTCTTCGGGTCGATCGGGGTGAGGGTGTTGCCGCGGTCGTTGTTGACCCAGAGCGTCTTCATGTCCCAGGAGGGGACGACGTGCTGGGGCTGCTCGCCGACCGGGATGGTCTCGATGACCTCGTACGTCTTCGGGTCGATGACCGAGACGGTGTTGGAGTTGGTGTTGGGGACGTAGACCCGGGACGGGAAGTCCCGTACGGCCGGGGCGAGTTGGTTCGGCCGGTCGGCGGCGTACACGTCCTTCGGGTCGAGCACCGGCGGCATGCCGGGCAGCCCCTGGACGGCCACCGCCTTCTTCTTGACCGGGGCGAGGGCGGCCTTGCTGCCGAGCGCCTCGTCCGTGCGGTGGCTCGATCCCGAGCCGCAGCCGGCCAGGGCGGCGAGGACGGCGGTCGCGAGCAGGGCGTGTGCGATTCGGGTGCGCTGCATCAGCTGAACAACTCCGTGGTGGTCACCGCGGACAGGCCGCGACGGGCGAGTTCTTCCAGTACGGCGGGGAGCGCCAGGGCGGTGTCCGGATACCCGAAGTGCAGGCTCACCACGGAGCCCGCGCGGGCCTCGGCGAGGACCTTGCGGGTGATGGCGGCGGCGCCGGGCCGGGTGTAGTCGAGGGAGTCGACGTCGTAGGAGAGGACGTGCGGGTAGCCGGCGGCCTGGGCCAGGCGGGCGACGAGCGGGGAGGCCCGCGGGGCGCGGGAGGGCCGGAACCAGGTGCCGATCGAGCCGGTGAGCCGCTTCAGGCGGTCGGCGCAGGCGGTGATCTCGGTGCGGGCGTCGGCCTCGGTCATGGTGTTGATCGCGAGATGGCGGTGGGTGTGGTTGCCGAGGTCGTGACCGCCGTCGAGGATGCGGCGGGCCAGGTCGGGGTGCTCGTCGAGCCAGCTGCCGACGGCCAGCACGGTGACGTGGGCCCCGTGCCGCTCGGCCTCGGTGAGGATGCGGCGGGCGAGGGCGGGGTCGCCCTGGCCGTGGAAGGTGAGGGCGAGGCGGGGGTGGGTGCGGGGGCCGTGGGTGAGCTGGGCGGGTCGGCCGGGGAGGCGGCGGGGGGCCGCGGCGGAGGTGGCGGGGGCGTGCGTGGTCGGGTGCGCGGAGGGGGCGGAGTGGGCGGCGACGGCACCGTGCGTACCGCATCCCGCGGTGAGGGCGCCGGTGGCGAGCAGCCCGGCACCGGTGCGCAGGGCCGTGCGACGGTCGGTCGGGGTCACCCGCACCATTTAAGGGGCGGATGGTAAGAAAAAGGGCGATTGCCCCCATTGGGGGACACTGTTCGGGTCGCGGTCGACCGACCCGCCGGCCGCTACCGGTCGGCGACCCGCATCTCGAACCACGTCGTCTTGCCCCGCGGCAGCAGGTCCACGCCCCAGCGGTCGGACAGCTTGTCGACGAGGAAGAGCCCCCGTCCGCTGATGTCCGTCTCCTGAACCGGCATCAGACACGGCAGCCCGCGGGACGGATCGCGGACCTCGATGCGGATCCAGCCCCGGCGGCGGCGCATGCGGAGGCCGAAGACACGGGCACCGGTGTGCCGTACGGCGTTGCCGACCAGTTCGGACACGAGCAGGACCGCGTCCTCGGTCATCTTGGGCGTCAGCCCCCAGTGCCGCAGTACGACGACCTGGGTGAGGCGGCGGGCGGTGGCCGCGGACTCGGGCCGGGACGGCAGCGGGACCTCGGCCTCCGTGGGGTTGCCGAACAACTCCAGTGCCTTGAGCGCTCGTTCGTCCTCCACCGCAGGCGACCAGCGCGCCGCGGTCGCACGGCCCTGTCCCCGCGGCTGTTCGATGCCCTCCAGCCCCGCCATGCCCCCATCATGGCCGCACCGGGCGCCCTCCGGGGCCGTTCCGGAGGAATACGCCCCCCGGAATCCACCACTCCGGATGGGCCGGTTGGCATATGACAGAGGCAGTTCGGAGGCCTCGACAGCCTGCCTGACCTGCGGCGACGACTCCCCTGGAGGCAATCGACGGACCCCCTCGACAAGACAGACTTAAGGTTGCCTTAAGGCTCCCATAAACCGCCCCATCGAGGGACCCGGATCAGACATCGCGTCAATTGCAAGTGGTTCGGGGGTACTTAGAGGAACTTCGCCTTGCCGGGACCTTCCTCCACGAAGCTGCGCATACCGCGCTCGCGGTCCTCCGTCGCGAACAGGCCCGCGAACCAGTTCCGTTCGACGGCGAGGCCCGTCTCGATGTCCGTCTCCAGACCGGTGTCGACGGCCTCCTTCGCGGCCCGCAGCGCGATCGCCGGGCCCTGCGCCAGCTTCGCCGCCCACTCGTGCGCGGCGGAGTACACCTCGGCGGCCGGGACGACCCGGTCCACGAGGCCCAGCGCCAGCGCCTCGTCCGCCTTGACCATACGGCCGGTGAAGATCAGGTCCTTGGCCTTCGACGGGCCGACCAGGCGGGCCAGGCGCTGGGTGCCGCCGGCGCCCGGGATCAGGCCGAGCAGGATCTCCGGCTGGCCGAGCTTCGCGTTGTCCGCGGCGATCCGGTAGTCCGCGCACAGCGCCAACTCGCAGCCGCCGCCGAGGGCGTAGCCGGTGACCGCCGCGACCACCGGCTTGGGGATACGGGCCACCGCCGTGAACGAGTCCTGCAGGGCACGGGCGCGCAGGACCATCGCGGTGTGGTCCATCGCCTGCATCTCCTTGATGTCCGCGCCGGCCGCGAACACCTTCTCCCCGCCGTACACGATCACGGCGCGCACGTCCTCGCGCCGGGTCGCCTCCTCGGCCAGTTCCTTGAGCCGGTCCTGGGTGGCGACGTCCAGGGCGTTCATGGGCGGACGGTCGAGCCGGATGGTGCCGACGCCTTCGGCGACTTCGAGATTCACGGTCATGCGAGCAGGTTAACGGGGACTAACGGTCACGGCCCCGGTGCAGTAGCTCACACCGGGGCCGCGACCGTCGTAGGGCCTGCGCGGGTTTACGACTTCCACTTCTCCCAGGACATGTTCCAGCCGTTGAGGCCGTTGGCCGGGTCGACCGTCGCGTCGTCGGAGTTCTTCACGACCACCACGTCACCGAGGATCGAGTGGCTGAAGAACCAGGCCGCCGGTGTGGTGCTGTCGTAGCCGCCGCGGACGTCCCGCAGGCCGATGCAGCCGTGGCTGGCGTTGTAGTTGCCGAAGGCGCTGCCGCCCCAGTAGTTGCCGTGGGCGAAGGTGCCCGAGTCGGTGAGGCGGATGGCGTGCGGCACGTCCTTGATGTCGTACTCGCTGCCGTAGCCCACCGTCTCGCTGTTCATGCGGGTCTCGGTGAGCTTCTGGCTCATGACCATCTGGCCGTTCCAGGTGTCGTAGCCGGGCTTGCCGGTGGTGACCGGGATGGTCTTGATGGTCTTGCCGTCCTGGGTGACCTTCATCGTGTGCTTCTTGGCGTCGACGTAGGAGACCTGGTTGCGGCCGATGGTGAACTTCACCGTCTTGGCCTGCGAGCCGTAGACGCCCTGGCGGCCCTCGACACCGTTCAGGTCGAGCTTGACGGTGACCTTGGTGCCGGACTTCCAGTACTGCTCGGGGCGGAAGTCGAGACGGTCGTTGCCGAACCAGTGGCCCTCGACGTCGACGGCCGGCTCGGTCGTGATGCTGATGGCCTTCTCGACGTCCTCGGGGTGGGTGATGCCCCGGGTGAAGCGGATGGAGAACGGCATGCCGACGCCGACCGTGGAGCCGTCCTCGGGGGTGAAGTAGCCGACGAAGGTGTTCTTCGGGGTCAGCGTGGTGAAGCTGGAGTCCTCGGCGGCCTGGCGACCTTCGGAGTCCTTGGCGACCGCGTGCACCGTGTACTTGGTGGACGCGGACAGGTGCGTGTCCGGCGTCCAGCTCGTGCCGTCGGCGGCGATCTTGCCGGCCACCGCGCCGCCCTTGGCGTCCTTGACCTCGACCTGGGTCAGCTTGCCCTTGCTGGCCGTGACCTTGAGCGCTCCGCTGGTGTCGACGGACTGCGCACCGTCCTTGGGGGCGATGGCGACGACGGCCACGGACTGCTTGCTCTGCGCCGTGTCCGAATCCTTGCCCTTGCCGTCCCCGGAACCCGAGCCGGATCCGGACCCCGAGCCGCCGCCTCCGCACGCGGTGACCGCGAGCAGCAGGACGCCGAGAATCAGCGCCAACAGCCCCTTGCGGCCCCGCTTGTGTGCGTCAACCGACGCCCCCGATATCGGCCTGACGTTCAAGTCGTACTCCCCTCCCGGGCCTGGTCGGGCCCCACCCCCGCGCAGCTCAAGCGCGCTTGGCGCATATTAACCGCAGGGTTTTGAGATTCGTGTCAGACGAATGTCACCGTTCGGTCGCAACATCAACTGCCCGCTTTCCACTCGTTCCACCCCATGTTCCATCCCCCGAGGCCGTTGTCGGGAGCGACCTTTTTGTCATTGCTGTGGACGACCTCGACGACGTCCCCGATCAGACTGCGGTCGAAGAACCAGCCCGCGGGGGTGTCGGAGCCGCCGCCCTTGACGTCCCTGAGGCCCACGCAGCCGTGGCTGACGTTGACGTGGCCGGGGGCGGTCGGCGCCCAGTAGTTGCCGTGCAGGAAGGTCCCGGAGTCGGTCAGGCGCATGGCGTGCGGGACGTCGGGGATGTCGTACTCGCCGCCGAAGCCGACCGTGCGGCTGTTCATGCGGGTGACCTCGAGCATCTCCATCACCACCATCTTCCCGTTGTAGGTGGTGTGTTTCGGCGCCCCGGCCGTGATCGGCACAGTGGCCAGCAGGTCGCCGTCGCGGCGGACCTCCATGGTGTGCGCGGCCGCGTCGACGAGGGAGACCTGGCTGCGGCCGACGGTGAAGGAGAACGTCTTGTACTGGAGGCCGTAGACGCCGGGGGCGCCCTCCACGTCCCGCAGCTTCAGCGCGACCGTGACCTGGGTGCCGGGCTTCCAGTAGTGCTCGGGGCGGAAGTCGAGGCGGGCCTTGCCGAACCAGTGCGGGCGGATCTCCACGGCCGGCTTCGCGGTGACGTGGACGGCGCGTTCGACGGCGGCGCGGTTCTCGATCTCGCGGTTGAACTCCAGGGAGACGATCATGCCGGTGCCCACCGTGGAGCGGTTCTCGGGGGTGACGTATCCGATGAAGCGCTCGTCGGGGACTTCCGTGGTGAAGGTGGTGTGCCGGGCCGACCGGCGGCCGTGTCCGTCGAGGGCGACCGCGTCGACGGTGTACTTGGCTGCGAGGGCGAGCCTGCTGTCGTCGGGTTCCCAGCGCAGGCCGTCGTCGGAGATGTGCCCGGGCACGTCGGACTCCTGCGCGTCCTGGGACTTCACCACCTTCACGGACTCCAGGCGCCCGCTGGGCACCCGTACGACCAGCCGCTGGTCGGGCTTGATGCCCTTGCCGCCGTCGTCCGGGGAGACCCGGATCACGTCCTCGGGCGCCGGGGCCTTGCCCAGCACCTCGTCGATCCCTCCCGAGCCGCCCGAAGTACAGCCGGCCAGCAGCCCCGCCCACGTCAGTACGGCGGCCAGCCCGGCCCCCACGCGCCAAGCGCGCCCATGTCCATGCGTCACGACGTACCCAACGACGGGGCCCGCCCCCGGGAAACGTGAGGCCGAACCCTGAGCGCCTCGCCACACCCCCGCTTCCCTCGGGTCGTTTGGCCGAGCTCTGGGCAGAACAGTGGGGAGGACGACGCGCTGGAAAGCCGCGGCCGGGACGCCGTGCGCTCTTTTTCCAGCTCGTCCCGTGAGCCGTGGGAGGCCGACAGGTGTCCAGCGCAGCCGAGCAGGAGGCGGTGGCCGAGGAGGGTGTGCGCTCTGCCGCCGTGGTCAACGGCGTGCACCGCAGGCCACCCGGCGTGCCCGTACGGCCCGGTGCGCCGACGCCGCTGGGGGCCAGGTTCCGGGTCGGCCCGGACGGGGTCGCGGGCACCAACTTCGCGCTGTGGGCGGGCGGGGCGGAGGCCGTCGAGCTGTGCCTGTTCGACGAGCGCGGCAAGGAGACCCGGGCCCGGCTGACCGAGCTGACGCACGAGATCTGGCACGGCTTCGTCCCGGGCGTCATGCCCGGCCAGCGCTACGGCTACCGCGTGCACGGCCGCTGGGACCCGTGGACCGGCAGCCGCTGGAACCCGGCGAAGCTGCTGCTCGACCCGTACGCCCGCGCGGTGGACGGTGACTTCAGCCTGCCGCCCGAGGTGTACGGGCACGTCCGCGACTGGCCGCAGCAGCAGGTCGCCGACACCGTCCGCGACGACCGCGACTCGGCTCCGTACGTCCCCAAGGGCGTGGTCGTCCACGATGACGACGACTGGGCGGACGACCGCCGCCCGAAGACCCCGTGGGCGGACTCGGTCATCTACGAGCTGCACGTCAAGGGCTTCACCGCGCTGCACCCGGGGATCCCGGAGGAACTCCGCGGCACGTACGCGGGGTTGGCGCACCCCGCGGCGATCCAGCACCTCCTCGACCTGGGCGTGACGGCCGTCGAGCTGCTCCCCGTCCACCAGTACGCGCACGAGGACCACCTGCTGCGCCGCGGCCTGAAGAACTACTGGGGCTACAACTCCATCGGCTACTTCGCCCCGCACGCCGCGTACGCCGCATCCGGTACGACGGGACAGCAGGTCGGCGAGTTCAAGCGCATGGTCCGCGCGCTGCACGCGGCCGGCATCGAGGTCATCCTCGACGTGGTCTACAACCACACGGCCGAGGCGAACGAACTGGGCCCGACGCTCTCCCTCAAGGGCATCGACAACCGCGGCTACTACCGCCTCCAGTCGGACGCCCGCAGGTACGCCGACTACACGGGCTGCGGCAACACCCTGCACGTCGTACAGCCCCATGTCCTGCGCCTGATCACCGACTCGCTGCGCTACTGGGTGACGGAGATGGGCGTCGACGGCTTCCGCTTCGACCTCGCGGCGGCGCTGGCCCGCTCGATGCACGACGTCGACATGCTCTCGCCGTTCCTCGCGGTCATCGCGCAGGACCCGGTACTGCGGCGGGTGAAGCTGATCGCCGAGCCGTGGGACGTGGGGTCGGGCGGCTACCAGGTGGGCGCCTTCCCACCCCTGTGGACGGAGTGGAACGACCGCTACCGCAACGCCGTTCGGGACTTCTGGCGGGGCGCGCTGCCGGACGTACGCGACCTGGGCTACCGCCTCTCCGGCTCCAGCGACCTGTACGCCTGGGGCGGCCGGCGCCCCTACGCCTCCGTCAACTTCATCACCGCGCACGACGGCTTCACCCTGCGCGACCTGGTGTCGTACGAGAGGAAGCACAACGAGGCCAACGGCGAGGGCAACCGGGACGGCACGGACGACAACCGCTCGTGGAACTGCGGGACGGAGGGCGAGACGGAGGAGGAGCGGGTACGGGCGCTGCGGCGGCGCCAGTTGCGCAACCTGCTCACCACGCTGCTGCTGTCGACGGGGGTGCCGATGCTGGTCGCCGGCGACGAGCTGGGCCGCACGCAGCGCGGCAACAACAACGCGTACTGCCAGGACAACGAGATCAGCTGGCTGGACTGGAGCCTGCTCGAACAGCCGGGCTGGAAGGCCCTGTTCGACCTCACCTCCCGCCTGATCGAGCTGCGCCACCGGCACCCGGTGCTGCGCCGCCGCGCCTTCTTCTCGGGCCGGGCACACTCCGCGGACGGCCTGCGGGACCTGGCCTGGTTCACGGCACGCGGCAGCGAGATGACGGAACGCGACTGGTACGCCCCCGCCGCCACCCTCGGCATGTACCTCTCCGGCAAGGACATCCCCGGCCGCGACGAACACGGCGACCCCATCCTCGACGACAGCTTCCTCGCCCTCCTGCACGCCGGGGACCGCCCCGAGAGCTTCGTCCTGCCGGGCCCGCCGTGGGCGGAGGGTTACGAGGTCGTCGTGGACACCTCCCGGGAGGCCCAGGGCGAGGAACCGGGCGTGGTCCACCGGGCGGGGACGGCGATCACGGTGCCGGCGCGGGCGGTGCTGTTGTTGCGGGTCCATGAACTCCCGGCCTGATCCCTGGCCATTACACCGACCCGCTGATCACACTCGTTCGCATGCCTCAGATCTCCCGCCGTGCCTTCGGTGGTCTCGTCGGCGGCGGTGCGGTGACGGCCGTCGCCGGTACGGCCACTGCCGCGCAGGCCGCCGAAAGCGCCGAGCGCCCGTTCGCCGCCCGCCCCGGCTCCGGGTCCGGCAAGCGGCCCAACTTCCTGGTCATCCTCGGTGACGACCTCGGCTGGGCCGATCTGTCGTCCTACGGGGCGCCGCACATCAAGACGCCGAACCTGGACCGGCTGGCCCGGCAGGGGGTGCGGTTCACCGACGCGTACTCGGGGTCGGCGACCTGCTCGCCGACGCGGTTCAGCCTGTACACCGGGCGGTATCCGGGCCGGACGCCGGGCGGGCTGGCCGAGCCGATCGCGAACAGGACGCAGGGACTCGACCCGAACCACCCCACCCTCGCCTCGCTGCTGAAGAAGGTGGGGTACTCGACCGCGCTCATCGGCAAGTGGCACTGCGGCTGGCTCCCCGACTACAGCCCCACCAAGTCCGGCTGGGACGAGTTCTTCGGCAACCACGGGGGTGTGCTGGAGTACTTCTCCAAGCTGGGGCAGCTGGGCGACTACGACCTGTACGAGGGCGACGCCGAGTACAAGGACCTGCGGTACTACACCCAGGTGCTGACCGAGCGGGCCGTGGAGTACGTGAGCCGCGAGCACGGCTCGCCCTGGCTGCTGAACCTCAACTTCACCACCCCGCACTGGCCTTGGCTCGCCGAGGGCGACGAGGAGACCGGCGCCGAGATCGCCGCGAAGATCCGGGCCGCGAAGACGCAGGCCGACATCAGCAACGCGCTCAACCACTACGACGGCGGTTCCGTCGCCAAGTACACCGAGATGGTGGAGAGCCTCGACGCGGCGGTCGGCGAGGTGCTCGCCGCGCTGCGCCGGTCCGGGCAGGAGGAGAACACCCTCGTCGTGTTCGCCAGCGACAACGGCGGGGAGCGCTGGTCGTACCTGTGGCCGCTGAGCGGCGAGAAGTTCGTGCTGCAGGAGGGCGGCATCCGGGTGCCGACGATCGTGCGCTGGCCGGCCCGGATCGACGGCCACCAGGTCAGCCACGAGCCCCTGTTCACCCCGGACTGGACGGCGACCCTGCTGGAGGTGGCGGGTGCCCGCCCCGACCCGGCGTACCCCCTGGACGGCACCAGCCTCGCGGGCTATCTGCTGCGGGGCGAACAGCTCCCGGAGCGCGACCTGTTCTGGCGGGTGCGGGCCAACCGGGCGCTGCGGCGCGGCAGTTGGAAGTACTACCAGGATTCGGCAGGCAAGGACCATCTCTACGACCTCGGCGCGGACCTGCGCGAACAGGCCGATCTCGCCCCGGACGAGCCGGAGTTGCTGGCCGAGCTGAAGGCCGCCTGGGAGAAGACGGCCGCCACGCTCCTGCCGTACCCGAGCTAGCCGAGGATCCCCCGCTGGTACGCCGTGGCGACCGCCGCCGCGCGGTCGCTGACGCCCAACTTGGCGTACAGGTGGGTGAGATGGGTCTTCACGGTCGCCTCGCTGATGAACAGCTCGCGGGCGATCTCCCGGTTGGACGTGCCCTTGGCGACCAGGGCCAGCACCTCGCGCTCGCGCGTGGACAGCGGCTCGTTGCCGGGGGCGCGGACCGCGGAGACCAGGCGGGAGGCGACCGCCGGGGACAGCACCGTACGGCCGTCGGCCGCCGCGCGGACCGCCGTGAACAGCTCGTCGCGCGGGGCGTCCTTCAGCAGATAGCCGGTCGCGCCCGCCTCGATCGCGGGCAGCGTGTCGGAGTCGGTGTCGTACGTCGTCAGGACGAGCACCTTCGCGCGGGCGGAGCGCCGGGTCAGCTCGCGGATGGCGTCCACTCCCCCGCCGCCCGGCATGCGCAGGTCCATGAGGATCACATCGGGGTCGAGTTCGGCGGCCCGGGCGACGGCCTCGACGCCGTTCGACGCCTCGCCGAGGACGGTGAAGCCGGGCGCGGACTCGAACATGCCGCGCAGGCCGTCGCGTACGACGGGATGGTCGTCGACGATGAGCAGGGAGATCGTCTTCTGGTACGGCGAGTCACTGGTCATGGCGGACCAACGGTACGCGAGCCGACAGGGCCGTGCCGTGACCCGGCTCGGACTCCACGGTGAACGTTCCGGCGATGCGCTCGGCTCGCGCGCGCATGCCGTCGAGGCCGAAGCCGCCTGAGCGGGAGCGGGCCGGGAGGGCCAGGGGAGCGAAGCCGGCGCCGTCGTCGCGGATGTCGAGGATGACCTCGTCGCCCAGGTAGGACAGGGTGACGCCGACGCGGGTGGGACGGGCGTGGCGGGCGGCGTTGGAGAGGGCCTCCTGGACGATGCGCAGGAGGGTCGCCGAGACCTCCTCGTGGAGCTGCTCGGTGGTGCCGGTGACGGTGAACTCGGCGCGTACGCCGGTCCGTTCGCCCCATTCGGCGACCGTCTTCTTCAGGGCCTCGGGCAGTCCGTCGTTCTCCAGGGCGACCGGCGCGAGGTTGTGCACGGAGCGGCGGGCCTCGCCCAGGCTGTGCCGGGCGAGGTCCATGGCGCGGCCCATGTGCTCGCGGGCCTGCTCCCGGTCGGGCGTGTTCGCGACGACCTGGAGCTGGGCGATGATGCCGGTCAGGCCCTGGGCGATCGTGTCGTGGATCTCGGCGGCGAGGCGCCGACGCTCGTCGGCGACCCCGGCCTCCCTCGCCTGGACGAGGAGTTGGGCGTGCAGGGCGGCGTTCTCGTCGAGGGCCTGCTGCAGGGCGGCGTTGGTGCGTTCGAGTTCCGCGATCGTCTCCTTGCGCTCGTGGGAGCGCTGGGTCTCCTGTGTGGTGAGGTGGGCGACCACCATCTGGAGGCCGGAGTTGAAGGCGAGGAGCGCGGCGAACACCACCCACTGGAGCCCGCTGGTGAACGGCATCCCGCCGGTCTGCGCCGCGGCCACCGTGATCGCGCTCGCGAACAGGCCGAGCCGCTGCCACCTGCTGCCCGGGATCGTCTCGTCGGCGTCCATGTAGCCGCTGGCGGCGTAGAACGCGAAGAACGGGTTCAGCCAGGTGAGCGCGAAGGCGATGGCCCACCGGACGACGTAGTACGCCGTCCCGGCCCGGGACGGCGTCCGACCCCGGTCGGGCCGGCGGACCCGGTAGCCGTGCCACAGCAGTTGGAGTGCGACCGCGGCACCGACCAGGGCCCAGCCCGTGTACCACTTGGCCGGGTGGGCCTCGGGGTCGGCCATGGCGAGCGCGGGACCGAGACCGGTGCCGAGCAGCACGTACGGCCCCCAGGTGTGGAACTGCTCCCAGCGCCGCTCGATCTGTGTGTCCACCGCGGTCATGTCCCCAGTCTGCACGACGGGCCGCCTACTCCCAGCGGAACCAGCGGCCGGCCGCACCGGTCAGCAGCAGGATCCACACCACCAGCACCCCCAGGTGGGACCAGCCCGGCCAGTGCCCGGCCGCCGCCCTGTTGAGCGCCTCGGCCGCCGCGCCGAAGGGCGTGTACCCGACGATCCGGCCCATCAGGTGCGGCATGGACTGCACCGGCAGCCACACGCCCGCGCAGAACATCGACGGGAAGAACACCGCGGACCCGATCGCGCCCGCGATCTTCGTCGTACGGGACAGGGCCGACACCACCGATCCGAGAGCGAGGGCGACCAGGACGGCGAGGACGAGCGCGAGGCCGTATCCGAAGGGCTGCCCGGGCAGTCGTACGTCGAAGGCGAGCCGCCCGACGGCGAGCGCGAGCAGGGCCGACGCCAGGGCCGAGCCGCCGTACACCGCCATCTGCGCGGAGAGCAGGGCGCGCGGGCGGACCGGGGTGGTGGCCATGCGGCGCAGGATGCCGCGCTCGCGGTAGCCGGTGAGGGTCTGCGGCATCGACTGCAGACCGCCGACGATCATGCCGAGCAGTACGGCGACCGGGACGTAGACGTCGATGGTGCGCAGCCCGCCGAGGTCGGCCTGGTGCTCCCGGAAGCCCGGGATGGAGCCGAGGATCACCAGGAGCAGGGTCGGGAAGAGCAGGATCCAGAAGATGGCGCCGGGTTCGCGGCGGAAGAGGCGGACCTCGGTCCGCAGTACGGCGGTGCTCATGACACTGCCTCCTTGGTGAGGTCCAGGAACGCGTCGTCGAGGGTGGCGTCCACGACCCGCAGCTGGTGGGCGGTGACGCGGTGGCGGGCGAGCAGGGTGATGACGGCGTTGACCGTCGCGTCGGTGCCGGAGAGCGTGACGCGGCCGTCCTTGTGCTCGACCGAGGCGAGGTCGGGCAGCGCGTTCAGGTCACGGTCGTCCAGCGGCGCGGACGGCGTGAAGCTGATGACGGTCGCGCCCGCCGAACGCCGGATCAGCCCGGCCGGGGTGTCCAGCGCGGCCACCCGCCCCTTGTCGATCACGGCGATCCGGTCGCACAACCGCTGCGCCTCCTCCATGAAGTGGGTGACCAGCAGAACCGTCACACCACCCGCCCGCACGTCCTCGATGAGCTCCCAGGCGTCCCGGCGGGCCCGCGGGTCGAGGCCGGTGGTGAGCTCGTCGAGGACGACGACCCGGGGGTTGCCGATCAACGCCAGCGCGATGAAAAGGCGCTGCTTCTGACCGCCGGAGAGCTTGCCGAACCGGGTGGTCAGCTTGGCCGTGAGGCCCAGGCGCTCGGCGAGCGGCGCCCAGTCGAGCGGACTCGGATAGAAGGAGGCGTACATCTCCAGCGCCTCCCGGACGGTGAGCTTGGGCTGCAGCTCGCTCTCCTGGAGCTGGGCGCCCAGCACGCGGGCCACGCGCGCGTGGTCGGCCACGGGGTCGAGGCCGGTGACGCGCACCCGGCCGCCGTCGGGGACCCTGAGCCCCTCGACGCACTCGACGGTGGTGGTCTTGCCGGCGCCGTTCGGCCCGAGGATCCCGAAGATCTCCCCCTCCTCCACGCCGAAGGAGACACCGTCGACGACGGCCCGGCCGCCGTAGGACTTGCGCAGTTCGGTGACTTCGATGACAGGCATGGCATCAGAGTCCCGAGAAGCAGCGCACCGCCACATCGCCCGTCGCGCTCGAGACGGCATCAACCGATCGGTTGATGCGGGCGTACGACCCCTCGAACGCGCAGGTCGTAGGTCCGACGGCCGATGCGGGTCCGGCCAAAACTCGCTGGGCGTTGTCAGTGCCGATCCGTAGGCTCACTGCTGATGCCCACGACACGTGCAACCACCAAGGAACGATCAGCCGTACGAACCCTGCTGCGCCTGTGGCCTTACGTCCGGCCCGTCCGGACCCGGCTGTTCACCGCCGGGTCCGTGGCCGTGGTCGCCTCCTGCGTGGGCCTGGTCATCCCGCTCGTCCTGAAGTGGATGGTGGACGGCCCGGTGGCGGACCGCGACCCGGCGGGCGTATGGCTGGGAGCCCTCTACCTCCTGCTCCTGGGAATCACCGAGGCCCTGCTCTTCGGCCTCCGCCGCTGGCTGGTGGCACGCCCGCTGTCGCACGTGGAGGCGGAGATGCGGGCGGACCTCTACCGCCACCTCCAGCGCCTCCCGGTGGCCTTCCACGACCGCTGGGCCTCGGGCCAGTTGCTCTCCCGCGGCACGACGGACCTGATGCTGCTACGCCAGTTCCTGGCCTTCCCGCTGACCTTCCTGCTGGTCAACGGCGTGACAATCCTGGTCGGCGTGACCATCATGCTGCTCCAGGACTGGACCCTGGGCCTGGTGATCCTGATCCCCGCCGTCCCCGTGATGATCACCTGCGTGATCTTCGAGAAGCGCTACGCCCACGTGGCGCGCCTGGCCCAGGACCAGGTCGGCGACCTCACGACGGTCGTGGAGGAGAGCGTCCTCGGCATCCGCATCATCAAGGGCTTCGGCCGCCACCGCAGCCAGGCAAGGGCATTCCGCACCCTCTCGGGGACCCTGCGGGGAACGGAACTCCGCAAGGCCGGCCTGCTGGCAACGATCTGGGCCGTCATCGTGACGCTCCCGGAGCTGGCGATCGGAGCGGCGCTGGTACTGGGCACGATGCAGGTCGCCGACGGCGACTTGTCCGCAGGAACCCTGGTGGCCTTCCTGTCGACGGCACTCGCACTGAGGTGGCCGGTCGATTCCATCGGCTTCCTGCTGGCGATGAGCCAGGAGGCGGCGACTGCCACGGAACGGTACTTCGAGGTGATGGATGTCCCGCCGGAGGCGGACTCCAGGGGCGCGGGGCTGTGTCGATCTGCGGCTCCGCCGCGGGGCGCGACAAGCCCCCACGCACCCGCACCCGACAACGAAGGCCTCCAGTTCCAAAACGTCCGTTTCCGCTACCCCGACGCCCCCAAAGACTCCCCACCAGTCCTCAACGGCGTAGACCTCCACATCCGCCCAGGCGAATCCATGGCCCTCGTAGGAGCCACAGGCAGCGGCAAAACCACCCTCACCGCCCTCGTCCCCCGCCTCCACGAGCTCACATCCGGCCGCATCACACTCGACGGCGAGGACATCACCGCCATGTCCCGCGAGCAGCTGCGCTCAAAAGTGGCCGTCGCCTTCGAAGAGCCAACCCTCTTCTCAGCCAGCGTCGGCGAAAACGTCCTCATGGGCGCCGACGACACAGCAGGCGCGGCAGACCTCAACCGCGCCCTCTCCGTCGCCCAGGCCGAATTCGCCCACGCCCTCCCCAGCGGCACCGACACCCAGGTGGGCGAACAGGGCCTCAGTCTCTCCGGCGGCCAGCGCCAACGCCTCGCGCTCGCACGAGCCGTCGTAGGAAAGCCGCAGTTCCTCGTGCTGGACGACCCGTTGTCCGCCCTGGACGTCCACACCGAGGCAGCCGTGGAAGCAGCCCTGCGCGACGTACTCGCGGACACCACGGCGCTCATCGTCGCGCACCGCCCCTCCACCGTCCTCCTCGCCGACCGCGTGGCCCTCCTCTCCGGCGGCCGCATCACCGCCGTCGGCACCCACCACGAACTCCTGCGCACGAACGCCGAGTACGCCCACCTCATGTCCGGCACCGGGGAAGCGGAGGACGACCGATGACGGCCCCCACCACATCCGCACCCACGGCCGACGACGACCCGGACCTCCCCCTCCCGAAGGACTCGGCGGACCCCTTCGACAAGGACGTCCTGCCCACTCCCCCCGGCGCCACCGCAGGCCTCCTGCGCTCGCTCCTCACCCCCCTCAAGGCCCGCGTCGCCCTCACCACCCTCCTCCTGCTGCTCCAGCAGGCCGCGGTCCAGGCGGGCCCGCTCCTCGTGGCGTACGCGATCGACAACGCCGTACCGGCGTTCCGCAACCACGACCACGGCCCGCTGATCGCGGTGGCCGTCGGCTATCTCCTGTGCGCGCTGGTCTCCGGCGGCCTCCAGTACGCGTTCGTGCTGGCTTCCGTCGGCGTCAGCCAGGACGTGCTGCTCGACCTGCGCGGCCGTATCTTCCGCCACGCGCAGGCACTCAGCATCGACTTCCACGAGCGGTACACGAGCGGCCGTCTGATCTCCCGCTCCACCACGGACGTGGAGTCCCTGCGCGAGCTCCTCAACGAAGGCCTTCAGGAACTCGTCACCGTCATCCTGTCCTTCGTCTACATCTCGGCGATGCTGCTCTGGCTGGACCTGGGCCTCGGGGCGGTCGCCGTCGCGTCCTTCGTCCCGCTGTATCTGCTGGTACGGCTCTACCAGCGGCGCGCTGTCCGGGTGTACCGGGTCCGCTCCACCGCGATCGCGGCCGTGATCGTGAAGTTCGTCGAGACGATGAACGGCATCCGCCCGGTCCGCGCCTTCCGCCGCGAGGCCGTGAACGACGCCGAGTTCCGCGTGCTCAACCGCCGGCACGAGCGGACGAACGGCGACGCGCTCCTGGAGATGGCCCGCTATGTCGTCGGCTCCCGGCTGGTCGCCAACACGGCCGTCGCGCTGATCGTGCTGTGGGGCGCCTACCGGGTGGCCGGCGGCTCACTGGAACTCGGCGTGCTCGCCGCCGCGGTCCTCTACCTCCGACGCCTGTACGACCCCATCGACCGGCTCGGCATGTTCCTGAACGCGTACCAGTCGGCGGCGGCCTCCCTGGAGAAGATCGCCGGGCTGCTCGCGCAGACGCCGTCCGTGCCGGAACCGTCGACTCCCGTGCAACTCCCGGCACTTGAGGGCGATCACCCGGGCCGCGAGGTCGTCTTCGACGGCGTCCGCTTCGGCTACCGCACCGGCGGCGAGGTGCTGCCCCGCTTCGACCTCACCCTCCCGGCCGGGCAGACGGTCGCGGTGGTCGGCACGACCGGGGCCGGCAAGTCGACCCTGGCCAAGCTGCTGGCCCGCTTCTACGACCCGACGGACGGCCGGGTCCTGCTGGACGGCGTGGACCTGCGCGAGCTGGCCGTGCCCGAACTGCGGCGCGGGGTGGTGATGGTGACGCAGGAGGCGTTCCTGTTCTCCGGCACGGTCGCCGAGAACATCGCCATCGGCCGCCCGGACGCCACCCGCGAGGAGATCGAGCAGGCGGCGAAGGCGATCGGCGCGCACGAGTTCATCAGCGCGCTGCCGGACGGGTACGACACGGACGTACGCAAGCGAGGCGGCCGTATCTCCGCGGGCCAGCGCCAACTCGTCGCCTTCGCACGGGCGTTGCTGGCCGACCCGGCGGTCCTCATCCTCGACGAGGCGACCAGCTCGCTCGACATTCCGGGCGAACGGGCCGTGCAGCGGGCGATGTTGACAGTCCTGCGCGGCCGTACCGCCGTGGTCATCGCCCACCGTCTGTCCACGGTGGAGATCGCCGACCGGGTGCTGGTGATGGAGCACGGGCGGATCGTGGAGGACGGCAGCCCCGCCGAACTCGTCGCGGGCACCGGGCGGTTCGCGGATCTGCACCGGGCGTGGCGGGACAGCCTGGCATAACGACGGAACGGGACGGGGGCACATGATCGACGCGTACGAGGATCCGGGCACGCCCGACCGCCGCGGCGGTTGGCACTACCTGTGGTGGCTGGTCCGCCGCCAGCTCGGCCGATGTACCGCCGGGGCGCTGCTGGCCAGCGTGTGGATGGTGCTGATGGCGGCGGCGCCGTACCTGATGTCCCGGGCGATCGACGACGGTCTGGTGCCCGGTCACCTGGGCACGCTCGCCTGGTGGACCGTGGTGCTGTTCGCGGTCGGGGCGGTCAACGCGTGGCTGAGCATCATGCGCCACCGCACGATGACCCGGGTCCGCCTCGACGCCAACCTCCGCACGGTCAAGGTGGTGGTCGGCCACGCGGTGCGCCTGGGCGCGGCCCTGTCCCGCCGGGCCGGCGCGGGTGAGGTGGTGACGATCGGCGTGGGCGACGTCCAGACGATCTCCCAGGCCCTGACGGTGGTCGGCCCCGGCGCCGGCGCGGTGGTCGTCTACGCCTTCGTCGCGGGCCTCCTCCTCGACATCTCGACGCAGCTCGCGGCGGTGGTCCTCCTCGGCATACCGGTGATCGTCCTGTGCGCGGGCCCGCTGACCGTCCGCCTCCAGAGCGCCGAGTCCGAGTACCGGCAGCGCCAGGGCATTCTGACGGCCCGCATCGGCGACCTGGCGGGCGGCCTCCGCGTCCTCAACGGCCTGGGCGGCAAAGGCCTGTTCGCGGACGCGTTCCGCCAGGACTCCCAGCGCCTCCGCCGCCAGGGCTACCGGGTGGGCGCGGTGGCCAGCTGGATGCAGGCCCTCGGCGTCGGCCTCCCCACCCTGTTCCTGGCGGTGGTGACCTGGCTGGCGGCCCGCCTGACCGCCCAAGGCACCATCAGCATCGGCGAGTTGGTGGCGGTCTACGGCTACGCGTCGGTCCTGGTGGGCCCGGTGGCGTTCTTCATCCAGATGACGTACGACCTCAACAGGGGCGTGGTGGCGGCCCGAAGGGTCGTACGCCTCCTCCACCTGGAACCGGAACCGGACGAAGGCACGACCCCGGCCCCCGCGGAACCGTCCACCCTCCACGACCCGACGTCGGACGTACGAGTCCTACCGGGCCGCCTGACAGCCCTGGTGAGCGCCCGCCCCGGGGAAGCGGCCGAGGTCATCGACCGCCTGGGCCGCTACACACCGTCGACGGCGACCTGGGGCGGAACCCGACTGGACGCGATCCCGCTGGCAGAACTACGAGCCCGCATCCTGGTGGCCGACAACGAGGCAGCGCTGTTCGCAGGCCCCTTGCACGAAGTAATAGGCGCCAGTGGAGCGCCCCAATGGGGCGCGGGGCTGTATCTATTTGCGGCTCCGCCGCGGGGCGCGACAAGCCACAACGCACCCGCACACGCCACACAACAACCCGAGGCAACCCCTCTGGCGCAATCAATCCACGCAGCCGCAGCCGAGGACATCGTCCAAGCACTCCCCGACGGAATCCACTCACCGATAGACGCAGAGGCCCGCAACCTCTCCGGCGGCCAACGCCAACGCATCCGCCTGGCCCGAGCCCTCCTCACCGACCCGGAAGTCCTCCTGGCCGTGGAACCGACGTCGGCACTGGACGCCCACACAGAGGCCACCGTCGCACAGCGGCTGCGCATCGCACGCGAAGGCCGCACAACACTCGTGGCCACGACATCCCCCCTGGTCCTGGACCGCGTCGACACCGTGCTGTACCTGGTCGACGGCAAACTCGCGGCGGCCGGCCCCCACCGTCGGCTGCTGGCGGACCAGCCCGGATACCGGGCGCTGGTGGCCCGGGACGCCGACGAGGAGGTCGTACGGTGACAACGGGCCATCTCCCCGCCACAGGCCATCTCCCCGTCGCGGACCCCGCCCTCGTACGACGGGCCACGGTCCGCCTGATGCGAGCCGACGGCCGGGCCTTCACCGCCGCCCTGATCCTCAACGCCCTCGCCGCCGCGGCCGGCCTCGGCGGCCCGTGGCTGCTCGGCAGGATCGTCGACGAGGTGCGGGCCGGCCACGGAGTGGACGCCGTCGACCGTCTCACGCTCGGCATCCTCGTCTGCTCCGCCGCCCAGCTCCTCCTCGCCCGCTGGGCCCGCTACGTCGGCCACCGCTTCGGCGAACGCACCCTCGCCCGGGTCCGCGAGGAGTTCGTCGACCGCGCCCTCGCCCTGCCCGCATCCGTCGTGGAGCGGGCCGGCGCCGGCGACCTGACGGCCCGCGGCACCGCCGACGTCAGCACCGTCGGCTACACGCTCCGCGACGTCGGCCCCGAACTCCTCGTCAGCGGTGTGCAGGCGCTGTTCGTGATGGGCGCCGTCTTCGTCATCGACCCCGTGCTCGGCCTCTTCGGCGTCCTCGGCCTGACCCCGATCTGGTTCGCGCTGCGCTGGTATCTGCGCCGCGCCCGGGACGGCTATCTCGCCGAGGGCGCGGCCACCTCCGAGGTCGCCGAGATCCTCGCGGCGACGGCGTCGGGGGCCCGCACGGTGGAGGCGTTCCGGCTCCAGGAACGGCGGATCGCGGCGAGCCGGGACGCGCTGGACAAGTCGAAGCGGACGCGCCTGTACACGCTGTT
The DNA here is from genome assembly GCF_040643775.1 of Streptomyces sp. NPDC047081. Lineage (NCBI taxonomy): Bacteria > Bacillati > Actinomycetota > Actinomycetes > Kitasatosporales > Streptomycetaceae > Streptomyces > Streptomyces sp. NPDC047081. The sequence continues at coordinate 153,991 of NZ_JBEYUY010000025.1, forward strand.
CCTGCGCTCGGTGTTCTTCCCGGCGGTCGAGGTGTCGTACACCGTCCCGGTGGCCGGTGTGCTCCTGGTCGGCGGTGTCCTGCACGCGCGCGGCGCGGTCGGCGTGGGTGACGTCGTCGCGGCAGCGCTGTATCTGCGGCAGTTCACCGAGCCGCTGGACCAGATCCTGATGCGGGTCGAGCAACTCCAGAGCAGCAGCGCCTCGTTCGCTCGGGTGGAGGGGCTGGCCGCCGCTCCGAGGAGCACGCCCGACGGCGACTCCCCCGTGCCCGCCGACGACCGTATCGACGTGACCGGTGTGCGGTACGCCTACGACCGCGGCGGCGAGGTGCTGCGCGGGGTGGACCTGACCGTGCGGCCCGGGGAGCGGCTCGCGGTCGTGGGCCCGTCCGGCGCCGGGAAGACCACGCTCAGCCGGCTCCTCGCGGGCGTCGACGCGCCGACCGAGGGCACGGTGACCGTCGGCGGTGTGCCCGTCGTCGGCCTCGGCCCCGAGCAGCTGCGCCGCCAGGTCGTGCTGGTCACGCAGGAGCACCACGTGTTCCTCGGCACGGTCCGGCAGAACCTCCTCATCGCCGAACCGGCCGCCACGGACGAGGAGTTGTGGGCGGCGCTCACCGCGGTCGGCGCCGACGAGTGGGTACGGGAGCTGCCCGACGGCCTCGACACGGCGCTGGGCGAGGGTGGCCGCCGTACGGACGGCTCGCAGGCCCAGCAACTCGCCCTCGCCCGGGTCGTGCTGGCCGACCCGCACACGCTGATCCTCGACGAGGCCACGGCGTTGCTCGACCCGACCACGGCCCGGCACACCGAGCGCGCCCTGGCCGCCGTACTGGAGGGCCGTACCGTCATCGCGATCGCGCACCGCCTGCACACTGCGCACGACGCGGACCGGGTGGCCGTGATGGAGGACGGCGAACTGACCGAACTCGGCACGCACGAGGAGCTGGTGGCGGCGGAGGGGGCGTACGCGGCGCTGTGGCACACCTGGCACGGCGAACGGACCTAGGCCCTGTTTGGGAGCCTGCCCGTCTCACACCGCGTCCGGCCCCCGCTCCCGCGTCCTGATGCGCACCACCTCCTCCACCGGTGTCACCCACACCGTGCCGCCGCCCGTGCCGCGGGTGCCCGCGGCACGGATGACGCGGACCAGGTCGGCGGCGTCGAAGTCGAGGGTGAGGATGTCGAGGCGGAGCTGGGGCGCGAGGTTCACCCGGTACTCGCTGCCCCGGTAGATCTCCACCCGTACGGTCCTGGGCTCATAGGCCCGTACCTCTGTCACGGTCACTCCGCGCACCCCGAAGGACTGCAGCGCCTTCATGACGTCGGGGACGCGGTGCGGGGGGAGGACCGCGGTGACGAGCTTCACCACGCCCTCAGCTTCCCCTCCTCAGCCGGAGTCCGGTTCCGCCGTCTCCTTCTGCGGCTGCGGGGCGATCGGAGCCGCGGCCACCGAAACCGGTTCCGCGGCGGACGCCACCGCGGACTCCGCCGGGTACGCCTCCTCGTCGTGCACCGCGAGGTCGCCGCTCTCCAGCGCCGCGTCGGGCGCCCGGAGTTTCACGAACAGGCCGAGCCCCTTGAGGATCAGGAAGGTCATCACCGCGTCGTAGACGATGACGGTGCCGGCCGCGCCCGCCTGCTTCCACAGCTGGTCGAGGTTGCCGTACAGCCAGCCGCTGGTGGACCAGGCGGTGGAGCCGTCCTTGTTGAGGTACACCGCCATGGCCGGGTCGGCGAAGACGCCGACCAGCATGCCGCCGGCGAGGCCCGCGATGCCGTGGGTGTACACCACGCCCAGCGCGTCGTCGACCTTCGAGAACGGCTTCACCTTCGACAGGTAGTTCCAGGCCAGCCAGACGATCGACGACGCGATGACGCCGATGTAGATCGCGCCGATGCCGGTGACGAAGCCGGCCGCGGGGGTGATGGCCACCAGCCCGACGATCATGCCGTTGATCGCGCCGAGGAAGGTCGGCTTGCGCTGCGGGCCCACCGCCATGTCCCACACCACCCACGTCAGCAGCGCGACCGCCGTACAGAGGTTGGTGTTGAGGACCGCGGCGGCGGCGTTGTGGCCGCCGAAGTACATGTCGCCGCCGTTGAAGCCGTTCCAGCCGAGCCAGAGGATGCCCGCGCCGACGGCGACCATGGGGAGGTTGTTGGGGACGCCGTGGGCGCGGTCGCGGGCCAGGCGCGGGCCGATCACCGCCGCGGCCACGAACCCCGAAGTGCCGGCGGCGAGGTGGATGACGTAACCGCCGGAGTAGTCGAGCGCGCCCTTGCCCGCCCACCAGCCGCCGCCCCACAGGAGGAAGGCGTTGACGGTGTAGACGAGGGTCGACCACAGGGGGACGAAGAGCAGCCAGGCGCGGATGTTCATGCGGCCGATGACGCTGCCCATGAACAGGAGCGGCGTGATCGCCGCGAACGCGAAGTGGAAGTACGCCAGCGTGGACTGGGAGAAACGGAAACTCGGCATCAGGGCGTTGCCGTTGACGAGCGGGATGTACGCCTGCTGCTGCTCGCTCGCCGATCCGACGATGGTGCCGGGGCGGCCGACGAAGGCGCCGAGGATGCCGGGCCAGTGGGAGTTGAGGGGCTCGCCGAACCCCATCTTGAACTCCCAGAGCACCCAGCCGACCAGGACCAGCGAGAAGCCCGTGAAGGCCATGAACATGGTGTTCACGACCCACTTGCGCTGGACCAGGCCGCCGTAGAGGATCGCGATACCGGGGATGCTCATCAGCCCGACGAGCGTGGCCGCGACGAGTTGCCAGGCGTTGTCGCCGGCGTCGAGCCATGAGGGATAGGGGATCACTGCACCGTCAACTCCCCTCGTGGGAGCGGCGGTCCGGCGACCGCCGGTTGGACGGCAGGATCCTGCCGGATCTGTTGCGCCTCAGTTCCGGGGGCATGTCAGCGCGGCAAATTTCCGCTCACGATCCAACAGCGGGTCCGCATAACGAACATGAACAACCGGACAACGAACCATTTCCGGCCAAGTTCCTGACGCGCTCCTGACAGGGCGCAAATCTCCTGCCACCCTTCCCACAGCTTCAACACAGCAACCCCACAGCTCCACCCCGGTTCTGCCCGGACGGTCGACCCACCGTCCGGATCTCCCCTGGCCGCACAACCCGCGGCCACGCAGAAGGAGTCAGTGTTGAGAAGCAGTTCCTCTCGCAGACGCACCTCCCACATCGTCGCCGTCGCCGGCGTCACCGCGCTGCTCGCCGCGGCCGTCCAGGCGGGCGCCGCGTCCGCCGCCCCGGCCCAGGCACCCTCCACGTCCAAGGCCCACGCGGCCGTGAAGCTCACCCCGTCCCAGCGCGCCGAGCTGATACGCGACGCCGACGCGGCGAAGGCGGCCACCGCCAGGGACATCGGTCTCGGCGCCAAGGAGAAGCTGGTCGCCCGTGACGTCGTCAAGGACGCCGACGGCACGCTGCACACCCGCTACGAGCGCACGTACGCGGGCCTGCCGGTGCTCGGCGGCGACCTGGTCGTCGACACCGCCAAGTCGGGCGCCACCAAGGGCGTCATCAAGGCGACGAACGCCGCCCTCAAGGTCTCGGACGTCACCCCGGACATCACGAAGGCCGCCGCCGAGCAGCAGGCCGTGACCCGCGCCAAGGCCCTCGGCGGGACCAAGGCGTCCGCCGACAGCGCCCGCAAGGTGATCTGGGCCGCCACCGGCAAGCCGGTCCTCGCCTACGAGACGGTCATCGGCGGCTTCCAGGACGACAGCACGCCGAACCAGCTGCACGTCGTCTCGGACGCGACCACCGGCAAGAAGCTCTACGAGTTCCAGGCCGTCGAGAACGCCACCGGTACCGGCAACACCCAGTACAGCGGCACGGTCTCGCTGACGACGACCCAGTCGGGCTCGAACTACAACCTGACCGACGGGGACCGCGGCAACCACAAGACGTACAACCTGAACCACGGCACGTCCGGCACCGGGACGCTGTTCTCGCAGACCAGCAACACCTGGGGCAACGGCACCACGTCGAACGCGGCCACCGCGGGCGCGGACGCCCACTACGGCGCCGCGGTCACCTGGGACTTCTACAAGAACACCTTCGGCCGCTCGGGCATCAAGAACAACGGCGTCGGCGCCTACTCCCGCGTCCACTACGGCAACTCGTACGTGAACGCCTTCTGGGACGACAGCTGCTTCTGCATGACGTACGGCGACGGCTCCGGCAACGCGGACCCGCTGACCTCGCTGGACGTGGCGGGCCACGAGATGAGCCACGGCGTGACCAGCAACACCGCCGGCCTCAACTACAGCGGTGAGTCGGGCGGGTTGAACGAGGCGACCTCCGACATCTTCGGCACGGGTGTGGAGTTCTACGCGGCCAACTCGTCCGACCCGGGTGACTACCTCATCGGCGAGAAGATCGACATCAACGGCGACGGCACCCCGCTGCGCTACATGGACAAGCCCAGCAAGGACGGCTCGTCCAAGGACAGCTGGTACTCCGGCATCGGGTCGATCGACGTGCACTACTCGTCGGGTCCCGCGAACCACTTCTTCTACCTGCTGAGCGAGGGCAGCGGCGCCAAGGTCATCAACGGCGTCAGCTACAACTCGCCCACCGCGGACGGGCTTCCGGTCACCGGCATCGGCCGCGACAAGGCGCTGCAGATCTGGTACCGCGCGCTGACCACGAAGTTCACCTCCACCACCAACTACGCGGGCGCCCGCACCGGCACCCTCGCGGCGGCCGGTGAGCTGTACGGCACCACCTCCGCCGAGTACAAGGCGGTGCAGGACGCGTGGGCGGGCGTCGCGGTCGGAGCGCGCTCCGGCGGGGGCGGCGGCACCGGGACGTCGTACGAGAGCACCACGCCCGTGTCGATCCCGGACAACGGGCCCCAGGTGACCTCGTCGATCACCGTCTCCGGCCGGACCGGAAACGCACCCTCCAACTTGCAGGTGACGCCGAACATCACCCACACCTGGCGCGGTGACCTGGTCATCGATCTGATCGGTCCGTCGGGCACCGCGTACCGCCTGAAGAACTTCAGCTCCTCCGACTCGGCGGACAACGTGACGGACACCTACACGGTGAACGCCTCGTCCGAATCGGCCAATGGCACCTGGAAGCTGCGGGTGCAGGACCAGGCCGCACAGGACGTCGGCACGATCAACAGCTGGAAGCTGACCTTCCCGTAGACCGCAGGCCGCGAGTGGTCCCAAGCGGCCCCTCGGCCCCGGTTCAAGGCGCCGTCCCGGTGGTTCGACTCCCCGGGGCGGCGCCCTCTTTTTGCCACCCTCTTACGCACCGATGATTGCGGCTTTACCCAGGTCAACCCGGTTTACATTCCAGCAATGTTCACCCTGGGGTCGTTTTTCGGCCAACATCACTTGAGGGTCCTGACATGTACGCGCCTTGATGTCACTCTTCCTCACAACCGCCGCACAACTTCACAGCAACCCCTTGCCCGGCAGCCCCACTCCGGGCCAGGACTCCCCCACCACAAGGAGCTTGTGTGACCCCCCTCTACGCGCGTCACAAGCGCTCGACTCTGGCCATCGCGACCGCTGTCGCCGCCGGAGCCCTGCTCACCACCGGTCTGACCACCGGTGTGGCCTCCGCCGCCCCGACCCAGGCGGACACGGCCAGTGCCCGGCCGGCCGCCGCGGCCGCCGCGCTCTCGAACGCCTCCCGTGTCTCGCTCATCCAGAAGGCCGAGGCCGGCGCCGCCGAGACCGCCCAGAACATAGGCCTCGGCACCAAGGAGAAGCTGGTCGTCAAGGACGTCGTCAAGGACGCCGACGGCACGGTGCACACCCGCTACGAGCGCACCTACGCGGGCCTGCCGGTCCTCGGCGGCGACCTGGTCGTCGCGACGAAGGACGGCAGGACCGCGAGCGTCACCAAGGCGACGAAGGCGGCCATCAAGGTGGCCTCGCTGAAGCCGGCCATCACCACCGCCAAGGCGGAGAAGCAGGCGCTGACCGCCGCCAAGGCCGCGGGCTCGGACAAGACCGCCGCGGACAAGGCCCGCAAGGTCATCTGGGCCGGCTCGGGCACGCCCGTCCTCGCCATCGAGACCGTCGTCGGCGGCCTCCAGGACGACGGCACCCCGAACGCGCTGCACGTCATCACCGACGCCGCGACCGGCAAGAAGCTCTACGAGTACCAGGCCATCGAGAACGCGACCGGTACCGGCAAGACGCTGTACTCGGGCACGGTCAGCCTGACCACCACCCTGTCGGGTTCGACGTACCAGCTGTACGACACCACCCGCGGCGGTCACAAGACCTACAACCTGAAGCACACCACGTCCTCCGGCACGGGCACGCTGTTCACCGACGCCGACAACACGTGGGGCACCGGTGCCGCGTCCAGCTCCACCACGGACCAGACCGCCGCCGCCGACGCCGCCTACGGCGCGCAGGAGACCTGGGACTTCTACAAGGCCACCTTCGGCCGCTCCGGCATCAAGAACGACGGTGTCGGCGCCTACTCCCGCGTCCACTACGGCAGCTCGTACGTCAACGCCTTCTGGGACGACGACTGCTTCTGCATGACCTACGGCGACGGCGAGTCCAACACGCACCCGCTGACCTCGCTGGACGTGGCCGGTCACGAGATGAGCCACGGCGTCACCGCCAACACCGCGGGCCTGAACTACAGCGGTGAGTCCGGCGGCCTCAACGAGGCCACCTCGGACATCTTCGGCACCGGCGTGGAGTTCTACGCGGCCAACGCGTCCGACCCGGGTGACTACCTCATCGGCGAGAAGATCGACATCAACGGCGACGGCACCCCGCTGCGCTACATGGACAAGCCCAGCAAGGACGGCGGCTCGGCGGACTACTGGTCCTCCTCCGTCGGCAACCTGGACGTCCACTACTCGTCCGGCGTCGCGAACCACTTCTTCTACCTCCTCTCGGAGGGCAGCGGTTCGAAGACGATCAACGGCGTGACCTACAACTCGCCGACGTACAACGGCTCCACGGTCACCGGCATCGGCCGCGCCAAGGCGCTGCAGATCTGGTACAAGGCGCTGACCGAGTACTTCACCTCCACCACCAAGTACTCGGGCGCCCGCACCGGCACCCTGAGCGCCGCCGCGGCCCTGTACGGCTCCACCAGCACCGAGTACGCGGCGGTCAAGGCGGCCTGGACGGCCGTGAACGTCAGCTAGCCCGAGGGGGGTTGGCGGGCGGCACCCGGGACGAAGGCATTCCCGGGTGCCGCCCTACTCTTGTGTCCCATGCGCATGGAGGACTTCACGTACGACGACGTCGGCGCGACCCGCGAGCCCGGGTTCTGCCCACCGGGCTTCCACGCCCTCGACGTGCGCACGCGCATCGGCGAGGGCGAGAAGGCCTTCCGCAGAGCGGCCGAGGCGGTGCTGACCTGGGAGATGCACCGGGAGCTGGGCGTGGGCGTCGACGCGAGCGCGGACCGGGCCGCCGAGGACGTCGACGTAACCGTCACCCTCGCCGGCATGATCAAGGCCCCGTGCCGTGTCGTCTACACGGTCGACGAACCCCGCCGCGCCGGCTGGGCGTACGGCACGCTGACCGGACACCCGGAGTGCGGCGAGGAGTCCTTCGTTGTGGAACGCACCGGCGACGGCACGGTCTGGCTGACCGTGACCGCCTTCAGCCGCGCGGCCAAGTGGTACGCGAGGGCCGGCGGCCCGGCGACACGGGGGCTGCAGAACGCGTACGCGCGGCGCTGCGGCAAGGTCCTGCAGAGGCTGTGCGCCCCCGTGTCGGAGTTCTAGAGCTCACTCACTCGGTTTTCGATTTCACCGGAACAGCACCCCCGCCCCCTCCGCGGCCTCCTCCGAAGGGACCGCCACCAGGCCCAACTCCGCGCCGGACGCGAGGAGTCGGTGGTCGGGGAGGATGCGGACCGTGTAGCCGTAGGGTCCCGTGCGCTCCAGGGAGAGCGGGCCCTCGTACACCCAGCGGCCCTCCGGGTCCGCGCCGCCCGCCGGTTTCAGCGGCACGGTCGTCGCGTCCGCGATGTGGTCCTCCGGGTCCACGCGGCCGGAGACGACCTGCACCTCCACGTCGTCCGGGCTCAGTTCGCCGAGGCCCACCCGCACCCGCAGCCCGAGCGTCGTGCCGAGCTCCGCGGTGGCCGTGGCGGCCGAGGTCTCCACGTGGTCGACGGTCACCCCGTGCCACGCGGCCCGTACCCGCCCCTTCCAGGCGGCGAGTTCACGCGCGGAGTCGGGGTCCATCGCGCGGTGGGCGTGCGCGGCCGGCGTGTAGAGGCGCTCCACGTACTCGCGGACCATGCGGCCGGCCAGCACCTTCGGGCCGAGGTGGGTCAGCGTCTGGCGGACCATCGCGATCCAGCGGTCGGGCAGCCCGTGCTGTCCGCGCTCGTAGAAGCGGGGCGCGACCCGCTGTTCGAGGAGGTCGTAGAGGGCGTCGGCCTCTATGGCGTCCCGGCGGTCGGGGTCGGTGCCCATGCCGTCGGCGGTGGGGATCGCCCAGCCGAAGTCGGGCTGGAACCACTCGTCCCACCAGCCGTCCAGGACCGAGAGGTTGAGGCAGCCGTTGAGCGCCGCCTTCATGCCGGACGTGCCGCAGGCCTCCAGCGGGCGCAGCGGGTTGTTCAGCCAGATGTCGCAGCCGGGGTAGAGCTTCTGCGCCATCGCCATGCCGTAGTCGGGCAGGAAGACGATCCGGTGCCGCACCCGCGGATCGTCCGCGAACCGCACCAGCTCCTGCACGAGCCGTTTGCCCCCGTCGTCCGCCGGATGCGCCTTGCCGGCGACGACGATCTGGATCGGCCGCTCGGGGTGCAGCAGCAGGTCCATCAGCCGGTCGCGGTCGCGCAGCATCAGCGTCAGGCGTTTGTACGAGGGGACGCGCCGCGCGAATCCGATGGTGAGGACGTCCGGGTCGAGGACCCCGTCGATCCAGCCCAACTCGGCGGTGCCCGCCCCGCGTTGCCGCCAGGAGGCGCGCAGCCGCTCGCGCACCTCGTCGACGAGCTGCTCGCGCAGGCTGCGGCGCAGCTCCCAGATGTCCTGGTCGGGGATGTCGCCGACGGCGTCCCAGCGGTCGGAGCCGCCGACGGTCATCGCGTCCTCGGTGCGCTGGGCGCCGATCTGCCGTGCGCCGAGCCGGAAGACCTCGGGGGCGACCCAGGTGGGGGCGTGGACGCCGTTGGTGACGGAGGTGATCGGCACCTCGTCCGGGTCGAACCCGGGCCAGAGCCCGGAGAACATCTCCCGGCTGACCTGCCCGTGCAACAGCGAGACACCGTTGGCGCGTTGGCCCAGGCGCAGGCCCATCACGGCCATGTTGAAGAGGTTGGGTTCGCCGCCGGGGTAGGTCTCCATGCCGAGCCGCAGGACGCGTTCGACGTCGATGCGCGGGAGTTCGGCCTCGGGGCCGAAGTGGTGGGCGACGAGCTCGCGGTCGAAGCGGTCGATGCCGGCCGGGACGGGGGTGTGCGTGGTGAACACGGTCCCCGCGCGCACCGCTTCCAGCGCGGAGTCGAAGTCCAGCCCCTCGGCGCAGAGTTCGGCGATGCGCTCCAGGCCGAGGAAGCCGGCATGGCCCTCGTTGGTGTGGAAGACCTCCGGCGCCGGGTGACCGGTCAGCCGGCAGTACGTCCGCACCGCGCGCACGCCCCCTATGCCGAGCAGCATCTCCTGCAGCAGCCGGTGCTCGCTGCCGCCGCCGTAGAGCCGGTCGGTCACCCCGCGTTCGCCGACGTCGTTCTCCTCGACATCGGAGTCGAGCATCAGCAGCGGGACGCGGCCGACCTGGGCGAGCCAGATACGGGCGTGCAGCTGTTTGCCGCCGGGGAGGGCGAGGGAGACGCGGGCGGGGGTGCCGTCGGACTCCTTGAGCAGCGCCACCGGCAGCTCGTTGGGGTCGAGGACCGGGTAGTGCTCCTGCTGCCAGCCGTCCCGGGACAGGGACTGGCGGAAGTAGCCGTGCCGGTAGAGCAGGCCGACCCCGATCAGCGGGACGCCCAGGTCGCTGGCGGACTTGAGATGGTCGCCGGCCAGGATGCCGAGGCCGCCGGAGTACTGCGGCAGGGCGGCCGTGATGCCGAACTCGGGCGAGAAGTAGGCGACGGCGGCGGGGAGTTCACCGGGCTGGGCCTGGTACCAGCGGTCGCCGGTGACGTAGTCGTGGAGATCGTCCGCGACCTCCGTGAGCCGGCGCAGGAAGCGGCGGTCCTCGGCGAGTTCTGCCAGCCGTGCCGGCGACACACTGCCCAGGAGCCGTACGGGATCTCCGTCCGAGGCGGCCCAGCGCTCGGGGTCGACGGACTGGAACAGGTCGCGGGTCTCCGTGTGCCAGGACCAGCGCAGGTTGCGGGCCAGGTTGCTGAGCGGCAGGAGGGGTTCTGGCAGGACGGGTCGGACGGTAAAGCGACGGATAGCCTTCACTTGCCACCTCGTCAGGCGTGCGGAAGAGGACGCACCGCGGTGTGCGTCCCGTCGTCATCTCCGACGGTATCGGGGACAGGCCCCTCGTAACCACGGCACGTCGAACGGCACCGCACACTCGTACAGAGTCCGGAACTCGCCGCAACCTTCACGGATCCCCCATGGCCGACATGGCCGATTCCGCCCCCGTAGGCCCCCTTGTGGCGCTTCACACCGCACGAGACGCTGCCGAATGGAGTCAAAGGGAGGGGAACTCGACCATGACGCGGACGCGAACGCGGCGTCTGCGCTGGGCAGCGGGACTGACCGCGGTGGCCTGCGCCGCCACGCTGTCGGCCACCACCCTGCCCGCGCACGCCGTACCGGAGGGGCGGATACTCGGCGCCGGTGAGCCCGGTTCCGTCGGCGGAAGTTACCTGGTGACACTCAAGGGGGGTGCGAAGGCTCCGTCGGCCGCCGGTAAGGGCATAGCCGAGAAATACGGGGCGAAAATAAGCCACACCTACGGCACGGTCCTCAACGGCTACTCGATCAGGGCCGACGAGAGACAGGCGAAGCGGCTCGCCGCGGACTCACAGGTCGCCTCGGTCGTCCAGGACACCCGCGTGAGCCTCGACCACACGCAGAAGAACCCGCCGTCCTGGGGCCTGGACCGGATCGACCAGCAGGGCCTGCCGCTGGACAAGAGCTACACCTGGCCCGAGTCGGCGGGCGCCGGGGTGACCGCGTACGTCATCGACACCGGCATCCGGATCAGCCACAAGGACTTCGGCGGCCGCGCGAGCTACGGCTGGGACTTCGTCGGAAACGACAAGACCGCCTCCGACGGCAACGGCCACGGCACCCACGTCGCCGGCACGATCGTCGGCACGAAGTACGGCGTGGCCAAGAAGGCCAAGGTCGTCGCCGTCCGGGTCCTGGACAACGACGGCTCCGGTACGACGGCCCAGGTCATCGCGGGCATCGACTGGGTGACCAAGCACGCGAGGAAGCCAGCGGTCGCCAACCTCAGCCTGGGCGGCTACCACAACGCCCAGCTCGACACCGCCGTACGCAACTCGATCGCGTCCGGCGTCACCTACGCCGTCGCCGCCGGGAACGACGGCCTGCCCGCCGCGCTCTACTCCCCGGCGGACGTACGGGAGGCGATCACGGTCGGCGCGACCGACAGGACGGACGCACGGGCGAGCTTCTCCAACTTCGGCTCGGCCGTCGACCTGTTCGCCCCGGGAGTCTCGATCACCTCCGCCTCGTACGCGAGCGACACCGGAAAGGCCACCTTCTCCGGTACGTCGATGGCGACACCGCACGTCACGGGCACGGCCGCGCTCTATCTGGCCGACCATCCGACGGCCACGCCGGCCCAGGTCGCCAAGGCGCTGGTCAAGCTGGCGGTGTCCGGAAAGGTCTCCGGCCGCGGCCTCGGCTCGCCGGACGAACTGCTCCAGGTACCGCCGTCGTAACAAGCAGGTCCGAGACGGCCCCGTTCGTTCACGAACGGGGCCGGTCTTGTGTGTAGACATACGCGTGAGTAGTTAACAAAGTTCCGGAATGCTCACCCGAAAAGGGTGGGAAGGCTCCTCCGGTACGTTGCACGATAGACCCCACGCAGGACCCCCTCCCCATAACCATCCGCCCACCCACGTTGACGCGGACAGGAGCGGTCATGCCCGCCACGCACCACTCGTCGGCACCCCCGACACCCCGTACCGAACCGCCCTTCACGCCCCAGGCCACCGCCGGCATCGGGCGCATACCCGTCCTCGACGTCCGCCCGGTCGTCCAGCACGGCCGCAGGCCCGCCAAGGCCGTCACCGGCGAGTCCTTCGAGATCTCGGCCACGGTCTTCCGCGAGGGCCATGACGCGGTCGCCGCCAATGTCGTCCTGACCGGTCCCGACGGCAGTCCGGGCCCCTGGACGCCGATGCGCGAGCTGGCCCCCGGCACCGACCGCTGGGGCGCCACCGTCACCGCCGGCGACCCCGGCCACTGGACGTACACCGTCGAGGCCTGGGGCGACCCGATCACCACCTGGCGCCACCACGCCCAGATCAAGATCCCCGCGGGGATGGACACGGAGCTGGTGCTGGAGGAGGGGGCGCGGCTGTACGAACGGGCGGCCGAGGGGATCCCGCCAGTGCCATGTGACATAGTACTGAGCGCCGTGGACGCCCTCCGCGACGAGGCCCGCCCCGCCGCCTCCCGCCTCGCGGCGGCGTTGACCCCGGAGGTGGACGCGGTCCTGGCCGCGCATCCGCTGCGGGAGTTCGTCACCGCCTCCGACACCCTCCCCCTCCTGGTCGAGCGGGAGCGGGCGCTGTTCGGGTCCTGGTACGAGTTCTTCCCCCGCTCCGAGGGCACCCCCGAGCAGCCGCACGGCACCTTCCGCACCGCCGCCCGCCGCCTGCCCGCGATCG